>CATLGL010000023.1 GCA_949935895.1 uncultured Clostridia bacterium | reverse complement strand
CATTACCAGATTGTGTTCCGTATTGTATATATATATTTATCTTTAGAGCCCATTATGCTTCCTGTTTCTATGTTCGTTAACCACATGTAAAATCTGGTTTTTGAGTCATTACATCCTAAAATACTATAGTCAAAATTGTATGACCCTCCCGCGTGGATATATACATTATTTCCTGATGTTATTGTTTTCTCTCCTTTTGTTGTTCCTCCTTCTTCATCTGATGTAATATCTCCTACCATTCCACACCACATCAATATTCCAATATAGTCATCACTTCCGCTTGCAATTGTAAATGAATCTGTCATCCATAGTCTAGCGGTTTCTATATAAGGAAACAATGTTGCAAAATCTGTTGCATAAATAACAGTTGGTAAGAAAATTTGTAGTAATAATATTATAATGAGTACAAATGCAATTACTTTTCTTTTCATATTTTATTTCCTTTCTTTTTTACTCATATTATTGATATATATTATATCTACTAATGTTAATTGAGTAAATGGGGATTTTTTCCTACATTGCTCTATTGTTTATTTTTCCTTTACGGAACGTCATTTTTTGTCTTATTTTACATTTTGTTGACATTTCTGTAATACAATGAAATAATTCGAGATATGTTTCCATTTAAGACATCTGTAACTCATTTCATTTCGTACATCTGTCTTAATTTCTGTAATATAATGAAATATTCTGTGCCATGAGTCCATTTAAGACATATGTAACTCATTCCATTTCGTACATCTGTCTTAATTTCTGTAATACAATGAAATATTTATACTATTTTAAGGTGAAACACAAAAATGAGGGCAGGATTTTATTCCTGCCCTCATTTTTATTTTATTCCTGCTCTAATACTTCTTGCTTCATTTCCTCTTCTTTCTTTTCTACTTCTTCCTCTTCTGTTGGTGCTTCTTGCTTTTCTGTATTTATTTTAATAGCTTTATATTTGTTCATTCCTGTTCCTGCTGGTATTAGTTTTCCTATAATAACATTTTCTTTTAATCCGATAAGTGGATCTACTTTTCCTTTGATGGCTGCTTCTGTTAATACTCTTGTTGTTTCTTGGAATGATGCTGCTGATAGGAAGGATTCTGTTGCAAGAGATGCTTTTGTAATACCAAGTAAAGTTCGTTTTCCAGTTGCTGGACGTTTTCCTTCATTTTGAGCTTCTTTATTTTTGTCTTCAAATTCATACATATCAACTAAAGAACCTGGGAACATGTCTGTATCTCCATTATCCTCTACTCTTATCTTTTTAAGCATTTGTCTACCAATTACTTCAATGTGTTTGTCGTTGATATCAACACCTTGGTTACGATATACTTTTTGTACCTCGGAAATTAAGTATTCGTATACTCCTTCTGGTCCTTTTATGACTAATATTTCGTTTGGATTGATAGAGCCTTCTGTAATTTGATCTCCTGCTTCTAATTCATCTCCATCTTTTACACGTATTTTTGAACCAAATGGAATAGTATATGTTTTTGAGTCATCTTTACTTGTTATAATAACTTCTTTCTTTTTCTTATTTTCTGCAATTTTCACTTTTCCTGCAATTTCTGTAATAATGGCAAGTCCTTTTGGTTTTCTTGCTTCAAATAATTCCTCAACCCTTGGAAGACCTTGTGTAATATCTCCTCCTGCAACACCTCCTTGGTGGAAGGTTCTCATAGTAAGCTGTGTTCCTGGTTCACCAATTGATTGTGCTGCAATAATTCCTACGGCTTCACCAATGTTTACTTCAGTTCTTGTAGCAAGACCCATTCCATAACATTTTGCACATACTCCATGTTTTGAATGACATCCAAGTGCAGAACGTACTTTTACTTTTTCATATCCAGCTTCTACAATTTTTTCAGCTATTTTGTCAGTAATCATTGTGTGTGTATCTACAATAATTTGTTTTGTTTTTGGATCAATGATGTCTTCTAGTGGATATCTTCCTTCTAACCTTTCTTGTAATTTTTCAATAATTTGGTTTCCATCTTTTATGTCAGAAATGATAATTCCATCATGTGTTCCACAATCCTCTTCTCTTACGATGATATCTTGTGATACATCTACTAATCTTCTTGTTAAATATCCAGAGTCTGCTGTTCTAAGAGCTGTATCGGCAAGTCCTTTTCTTCCTCCATGGCTTGATACAAAGTATTCTAGTGGGTCAAGTCCTTCTCTAAAAGAAGAACGAATTGGAATTTCTACAGCTTTTCCTGAGGTATTAGCCATTAATCCACGCATACCTGCTACTTGGCGTAATTGGTTCATGTTTCCACGAGCTCCAGATTCAATCATCATATAGATTGGATTTAGTTCATCAAAGTTATCTTGCATTGCACTTGATACGTCTGATGTTGCTTGCTCCCAAACTTTAATAACTGATTCATAACGTTCATTCTCTGTGATTAAACCACGTTTATATTGTTTTGCAATTAGTTCTACTTTTTCCTCTGCTTTTTCTAAAATTTCTTGTTTCTTTTCTGGAATGATAATGTCTTTTGTGCTAACAGTAATTGCTCCTTTTGTTGAATATTTATATCCTGTAGATTTTATATAGTCTAATAATTCTGCAGCAACAGATAGTCCATGAACACTAATGCATCTTGCTACAATTTTTCCTAGATTTTTCTTAACAACTGGGAAATCGATTTCTAAATCAAATTCATGCTCTGGGTCGGTTCTATCAACAAATCCTAAATCTTGTGGAATTCCTTGGTTATATATTACTCTTCCTACTGTTGTTTGTATTCGTTTTGAACGAATAGTACCTTTTTCATCTTCTGCTGTCATACGTATCCATACCATTGCATGTAGTCCCAAGTCCCCATTTGCGTAAGCCATTAGCGCTTCATCAGTATCTTTATAATAACCTCCTTCTCCTGGTTCTCCTTTTACCTCCATGGTTAAATAATAACTTCCTAAAATCATATCTTGAGTTGGAACGGTTACTGGTTTACCATCTTGTGGTTTTAAAAGGTTATTTACTGATAGCATTAAATATCTTGCTTCTGCTTGAGCTTCTGGTGATAATGGAACATGAACTGCCATTTGGTCTCCGTCAAAGTCTGCATTAAATGCAGTACATACTAATGGGTGAAGTTTAATTGCTCTTCCTTCTACTAGTACTGGTTCAAATGCTTGAATACCAAGTCTATGTAATGTTGGTGCACGGTTTAGCATAACTGGATGGTCCTTGATTACCTCTTCTAATATATCCCATACTTCTGGTCTTAATCTTTCTACCATTCTTTTTGCATTTTTGATGTTATGTGCAATTCCTCTTCCTACTAATTCTTTCATAACAAATGGTTTAAATAATTCTACTGCCATTTCCTTTGGAAGCCCACATTGATATATTTTTAGTTCTGGTCCTACTACGATAACAGAACGTCCAGAATAATCAACACGTTTTCCAAGTAAGTTTTGACGGAAACGTCCTTGTTTTCCTTTTAATAGGTCTGATAATGATTTTAAAGGTCTATTTCCTGCTCCTGTTACTGGTCTTCCACGTCTTCCGTTGTCAATTAAAGCATCTACTGATTCTTGTAACATTCTTTTTTCATTTCTTACAATGATTTCTGGTGCCCCTAACTCTAATAGCCTTTTTAGACGGTTATTACGGTTAATAACACGACGATATAAGTCATTTAAATCCGATGTTGCAAAACGTCCACCATCTAGTTGTACCATTGGTCTTAAATCTGGTGGGATAACTGGTACTACATTCATTACCATCCATTCTGGTTTATTTCCTGAAAGTCTAAAAGATTCTACTGTATCTAAACGTTTTACTAATTTTACTCTTTTTTGTTCACTTGCATTTTCTAGTTCTTTTTTTAATTTTGCTGCTAATTTCTCAGGTTCTACCTCTTGTAATAATTTTTGAATGGCTTCTGCTCCCATTTCTGCCTTAAAAGAACCTCTTCCATATTTTTCTTCTGCTTCATGATATTCTTTTTCCGTTAAAACTTGTGATTTGATTAGTCCAGATGTTCCTTTATCTGTTACAATATAAGAAGCAAAATAAATTACTTTTTCTAAACTTCTTGGTGAGATATCTAACATAAGAGCAACTCTACTTGGTATTCCTTTAAAATACCAAATATGTGCAACTGGTGCTGCTAATTCTATATGCCCCATTCTTTCTCTTCTTACTTTTGCCTTGGTTACTTCTACTCCACATCGATCACAGACAATTCCTTTATAACGTACTCTTTTATATTTTCCACAGTGACATTCCCAGTCTTTTGTTGGTCCAAAAATTCTTTCACAAAATAGACCATCTTTTTCTGGTTTTAATGTTCTATAGTTAATGGTTTCTGGTTTTTTTACTTCTCCTTTTGACCACTCTCTAATTTTTTCGTCGGATGCTAGCCCAATTTTTAATTTATCAAATATTTCTAATTCATCCACTTTTTTGTTTTCTCCCTTCCGGTTTGAATTTTTTTGTTACAATTTTAAAAAACAATGATACATTTGCTGTACAATTTTGATTTGCTCATTATTTTTTACGCTTGTAACGATTATTCAATTATTTATCCTCCCCAGTCAATTTTATTGACTGGGGGGCTCTTAAGCTTATTTATTCTTCGTCATCTAATATGTCATTATCATTTAATAAATTGTCTTCTCCTAAATCGGTATCGTCTAGTAACATGTCATCTTCATCATCTAGTTTTAAATCAAATAATTCATCGTTTTCATCTTCATCTAATAGTTCATTTCCTTCGGCATCTTCCTCTATATATCCATCTGCTAGTTCATCTTCTAGTAAAATATTTTGTGATTTTTCTCTTTCTGGTGTGTATTCAATTCCTTCTTCAATATTTTCTTTTAGTTCTAATTCTTGGTCATCTTCTGAATACAGACGAACATCTAATCCTAAACTTTGCAATTCTTTTACTAATACTTTAAAGCTTTCTGGTACTCCTGGTTCTGGCACATTTTCTCCCTTTACGATGGCCTCATATGTTTTTACACGTCCTACAGTATCATCTGATTTTACTGTTAAAATTTCTTGTAAAGTATGTGCTGCTCCATATGCCTCTAATGCCCATACCTCCATTTCTCCAAAACGTTGTCCTCCAAATTGTGCCTTTCCTCCTAATGGTTGTTGGGTAACTAGTGAATATGGTCCTGTTGAACGAGCATGAATTTTGTCATCTACTAAGTGATGTAGTTTTAACATATACATAACTCCTACAGTTACAGGGTTGTCAAATTTTTCTCCTGTTCTTCCATCATATAGAGTTACTTTTCCATCTGGTGTTCTATTTGCTTGTTCTAACAATTCTGTAATTTCATCTTCTGTTGCACCATCAAATACTGGAGTAGCTACCTTCCAACCAAGTTCACGTGCTGCTGCTCCTAAGTGTACTTCTAGCACTTGCCCTAAGTTCATACGAGATGGTACACCTAATGGGTTTAATACAATGTCAACTGGAGTTCCATCTGGCATAAATGGCATATCTTCTACTGGTAAAATTCTTGATACAACACCTTTGTTTCCATGACGTCCTGCCATTTTATCTCCTACTGAGATTTTTCTTTTTTGTGCAATGTAACAACGGATTACTTGGTTTACTCCTGGTGCTAATTCATCTGAGTTATCTCTTGTAAAGATTTTTACATCTACAATGGTTCCTTCTTCTCCATGTGGTACTCTTAAAGATGTGTCTCTTACCTCTCTTGCTTTTTCTCCAAATATTGCACGAAGTAGTCTTTCTTCTGCTGTTAACTCTGTTTCTCCTTTTGGTGTTACTTTTCCAACTAGAATATCTCCTGGTCTTACTTCTGCACCAATACGAATAATTCCATTTTCATCTAAATCTTTTAAACTGTCTTCTCCTACGTTTGGAATATCTCTTGTAATTTCTTCTGGTCCAAGCTTTGTATCACGGCATTCGCAATCGTATTCTTCAATATGGATAGAGGTATATACATCTTCTTTTACTAGTCTTTCACTAATTAGTACCGCATCTTCATAGTTATAACCTTCCCATGTCGCAAATGCAATTAGTACGTTTTTACCAAGTGCCATTTCTCCTTTATCCGTAGATGGTCCATCGGCTATTACGTCTCCTTGTTTTACTTTTTCTCCTCTTACTACAATTGGTCTTTGGTTAATACAAGTTCCTCCGTTAGTTCTTTTAAACTTACGCAAGTGGTAAGTTTCAAGCTCTCCTTTATCTGTTTTAAGTACAATTTCATCTCCTGTTACTTTTTGAATGGTACCATTTGATTTTGCAATTTGCATAATACCAGAGTCTTTTGCAGCTCTATATTCAATTCCTGTTCCTACAATTGGTGATTCTGGAATTAGTAGTGGTACTGCTTGACGTTGCATGTTTGCTCCCATCAATGCACGGTGAGCATCATCATGCTCTAAAAATGGTATCATAGCTGCACCAACAGATACTAATTGTTTTGGTGATACATCTACATAGTCCACCATTTCTTCTGATACTTCTTCTATATCATCTAAATGTCTTACTTTTATTTTTTTGTTTATAAAGCCTCCGTTTTTGTCAATTGCTTCTGATGCTTGAGCAATTCTTGCTCCTTCTTCCTCTTCTGCACTTAAGTATTTTACTTCTTTGGTTACTTTATGTGTGTTTGGATTAACAACACGGTATGGTGTTTCTACAAATCCGTATTCATTGATAATAGCAAATGAGGATAATGCTGAGATTAATCCTATGTTTGGTCCTTCTGGTGATTCAATTGGACATAAACGTCCATAGTGTGTATAGTGAACATCTCTTACTTCAAATCCTGCTCTTTCTCTAGAAAGACCTCCTGGTCCTAATGCAGATACTCTTCTTTTATGAGTTAATTCTGATAATGGATTGGTTTGATCCATAAATTGTGATAATTGTGAACTTCCAAAGAATTCACGTATTGATGATGTAATTGGCTTTGTGTTAATTAGAGTTTGTGGTGTAACAACATCTAAATCTTGAATTGTCATTCTTTCACGTACAACTCTTTCTAATCTTGCTAAACCAATTCTAAATTGGTTTTGTAGTAATTCTCCAACACAACGAATACGTCTATTTCCTAAGTTATCAATATCGTCAACATAGCCTAAGCCATGTTGTAGATTCATTATATAATTAACAGATGCGATAATATCTTCATTGGTAATATGCTTTGGAGTAAGTTCACTTATTCTTTCTTGTATCATCTTTTCAACATCTTTTGGGTCTGTGTTTTCTAAAATGTTTTGTAGTACTTCATAATTTACTTCTTCTTTTATAATGGTATGTTTTAAATCTACATATTCATGAATATCAACTGTTCCATTACCAATAATTTTAACTTCTTTTTCTCCTACTTTTACAGTTACAGTATTGATTCCTGCATTTTGAATATTACGTGCAATTTCTTTTGTAATCATATTGTCTTTTTCAATCAATACTTCTCCCGTTTGTGGATTTACAATATCGCTTGCTGCTATTTGGGCGTTAATTCTTCCGTGCTAGCCCTAATTTTTTGTTGAATTTGTATCTTCCTACTTTTGCTAAATCATATCTTCTTTCATCAAAGAATAGTCCGTTAAATAAGCTTCTAGCTGCTTCTACAGATGGAAGTTCTCCTGGACGTAATTTTTTATATATTTCAATTAAAGCTTCATCTGCTGTTTTTACAGTGTCTTTGTTAAGGGTTGCTACCATTTTATCTTCTTGCCCAAATACTTCTAATATTTGTGCATCTGTTGCAAGTCCAATTGCTCTTAATAAACAGGTTACTGGTAGTTTTCTTGTTCTGTCAATTCGAACATAAAATACATCGTTGGAATCTGTCTCATATTCAATCCATGCTCCACGAATTGGCATTACCGTTGATGTATATATTTTTTTACCTGTTTTGTCATAATCTGATGTGTAATAACATCCTGGGGAACGTACTAATTGACTAACAACAACTCTCTCTGCTCCGTTTATGACAAAGGTTCCACTATCTGTCATAAGAGGAAAATCACCTAAATATATTTCTTGTTCTTTAATTTCTCCTGTTTCACGGTTGATTAAACGTACCTTTACATGAAGTCTTGTTGAATATGTCGCATCTCTTTCTTTTGCCTCTTCTAAAGAATATTTTGTTTTTTCTTCCATGTAGTAGTCAAAAAATTCTAATACTAGATTTCCTGTATAATCGATAATTGGCGAAATGTCTCTTAATACTTCTCCAAGTCCCTCTTCTACAAACCAGTTGTATGAATCTTTTTGTACTTGAATTAAATTTGGCATTTCAATACTGTCTTCTGTTTTTGCAAACGTTTTTCTAACACATTTTTCGTGCTTCACGTCTTTAACCAAAAAAATCACCTCTATATTAAATTAAGCAGAAAATTGAATGTGCATTCTAGAATGCTGAATGCTTTTTAAGAATAAAATTGATTTATCAAGAAGTCCTTCTTAATCTTTTCTTTACAGTTTATTTTAAAGCAAAGTTACTGCTCTTTTCTTTGCTAAAATTCACCTTCAAAAAAGCTTAATTCCTCTTCCTTCTAAATATTAACGAATATTAAATTGATATCAAAAAAAATGATATCTCTCATAACTTAAGAATTATATCATTTTTTCTTACGGCTTGTCAAGGTTTGGGCAAACTTTTTATAAGAATTTTGACTCTAAAGAATTATTCTCCAAATTCTTGCCCTTGAGAAATTGGAGGTTGACCAAGCTTACCTTTTGGATTATGTTCTTTTAATATTTGTCCTACTTCTTCTTGTTTCATTTGCCACTTTCTTTTTAAAGCAATAACATCTGTTTCCCTTAATCCTGACATTTTCATAATATCTTCTGTTTTCATTTCCTGTCGTACTAATTTCCAGGCTATTTGCTTTTTTTCGATTTGTTGCACTTCTGTTCGTATTTGTTTTAGCCCTTCTATATTTAGATATTGCATATCTTCATTGTTTATGATGGTATTTAAAAAGTATTCTGCTTCTCTTATTTGATTAAATTTTACATATGCTTTTACTAATAAAATAATCTCTTTTTCGGTTACAGTATCATATTTTTCATCAATTGCCTTACGGCAATCTGCTACACCTTTTTTTGTTAATTTCTTTGAACATAACTTTTTTTCTACTTCGTTTTTCTTTGCACTTTCACCCATCTTTATTTTTTCTTGTTCCACTTTTTTCTGTTTTTCTAATTGTTCTTGTTGCTTAATAGCTTCTTTTGCCTTTTCTCCTTCTTTTAAAGCCTCTTCTAGCTTTGCCTTATCTATTTGTTGTATTCTATTACGTACTGTTCCTGGTGAAACATCTAATTCTACTCCTATGCTAGCACGTGAATATCCTTTCTTAAGTAAATCTAATATCTCTTTATCTTGTTTCTCCTTGGCTATTCTATAGGCTTCTTCTAACAATGCTGAATCTATTCTTTTTATTTTACGTCTTATTGCAAATTCATTCTCCCCTTTCGACACAGCAATCTGCTTTACAGAATAATTTTGAGCAATTAAAGCTAATATTTCTTTTTCTTCTGCCTTTCTTCTCGCTTCAGCTCTTGCTTGTATGTTCGCTTTTGTTTGTAGTCTTACTCTTTCTTTTTCTTCTAATGTTTTTTTATCTAACTCTTCTATTTGCATGTTTTTCCTCTTTCAACTATATTTTTCAATATTATATAACACTTTACATAATTTTTCAATAGTGTTTACATAATTTTTTATAAAACATACAAAAATAACCCCATTATTAAACTTTTGCCTAATAATCGAGGTTTACTTTCATTTTTAGTAATTCTTTTATACTTTAAACATTGTTCTAATATTTTATACAATATAGTACTGATGTATTTGTTGGACGCATTGTATATTGAATTCTGCCGTTCCATTGCCCTGTAGAATCTTGAGGCGTCGTCACATTTACTCTTCCTAATCTAACCCAATCTTCATTGGATATTGAAATTGCCCCATTGCTATTATGCGAATTGATTACTTGTCCGTTTATATTGCTTTCTATACATGGTATTAGCGTTGGTTCTTGATGGGTTCCAACGGACAATCCTCTACCGCCATAAGCATGACTATTAGTTCCCGTTCCTCTTAAAAATTCGCCTCTTAAATCAGGTACTGCAAATGTTGTTTCTCCATCTCCTCCAAAATAGTTATACTTTCCAAATTCATTCTTTATCTGCTCTGCCAAATTCATATATTTTTCATCTGATATATTATATATTCCTCCATCGCATGGTAAATATCCTTCTGGTGCGTTATTTCCCATATATGAAATAACCGTTCCTGTTGGATTTTTATTCTCTTCTTTCATTTCTTCTTTTATTTGCTCTTTAATTATATTCTTTAAATCTTCCATTGTTACGGTTATTTGTGATTCATCATTTGTTGCAATAAGTATTGAACTATATAAATTTTCTAATTTCCTACTTTCTTCTTGTTCTGCATTTATATAGTTTTTTCTAGCCTTATCGGCTAATTCTATAATTCCAGTTTCACTAAACACAAATTCTAATGTAACTCCTGCTAATATTAGCAAAATAATGATTGTTATTACAAGTGCTACCAATGTGATTCCTGATACTGAAATTTTTTCGGTTGTAGATGAATTATTCTTTAATTTCATACCTTTTCTCTCTCTCATTTTCTTTTGCTCCTCTTTTCTTTCTTTATGGTACTATTTTATCTCTACAAATAATATCTTGTCAATAGATTTTAGTGTCATTTTTATATTGCAAAAAGGAGCAAGAGTTATTCTTGCTCCATCGTTTCTTTTATTTTATTTGCTTTTTTACGAATTCTTTGAATTGCCGTATCTACTGACTTTACTTTTGTATCTAATTTTTTAGCAATGTCTGCATATGATTTTCCTTGCTTATAGTAATGTAATACTTTTTTTTCAAATTCGCTTAAACTTTCGTTTATTTTATTTTCAATCGAATGATAATATTCTTGTTTTGTAATTACTTCTAATGGGTCTTCTACTGTTTTTGTTTCTAAAATATCAATTACTGGTACATCTTCATTTTCTTCATATGCTGCTGAATTTAACGAAAATGCTGAATTTAATGGTATATTTTTTTGCCTATTAGACGTTTTTAAGGCTGTAATAAGTTGCCTTTCTATACATAAGTTAGCAAAGGTTTTGAATGAATTTTGTTTATCGACATTGAATGCTTTGGTCGCTTTATATAACCCAATAAGCCCTTCTTGAATAATATCGTCTCTTTCGGCTCCTACCATAAAAAATTTACTTGCTTTCATATTGACTAAATCATGATATTTATTCATTAAATAATTTAATGCTGTATTATCTCCTGCTTGAATAACTTCAATAATTTGTTCATCTGGCATATTAGTATATGATTCATGAAATTGATGTATTGGTGTCATGTATTTTAGTACCTCCTAATGCTGATTATGCTTGTATTATATTGATAAAATATTAAGATGTCAATAGTTTTTCGTGTTTTTTCTTATGTTTTAGCCATTTATTTGTCTTTTTATATTTTCTAATGCTTTTTTTCGACTACTGATGATATTTTTTTCTTCCTTTGTTAATTCCGCTAATGTTCTTCCATCCTCTAATTCGAAAATTTCATCAAATCCAAAACCATTATTTCCTCTTGCAGTATTGGCTATATACCCTGATAAAGTACCTCTCCCTATTTTAAATTCTTTTCCGTCATAATATGCAATTACTGTTACATTGTCAACTTGTCGCTCTTTTTTGTTTAAGTGCTTCATTTTATTTAAAATATATTGATTTCTTTCTTTTGCATACGAATTAGTTGCTTTATTTTCTCCTAAAAATCTTGCTGTTTCAACACCCGGCCACCCATTATATTGTTTAATGCAAATTCCACTATCATCTGCAAGACATGGTATTTGCGTTTTTTCATAAATTTCTTTTGCCTTCTTTTTTGCATTTTCTTCAAATGTTTTCCCATTTTCAATTACTTGTATCGTATTTTTTATGTCGTTTAAAGTAATTATGTCCCATTCACATAAGATTTCTTGAATTTCTTGAATTTTTCCTAAATTCGTACTTGCTACTAATATTGGCATGTTTTTTCTCTCCTTTTTGCTATTATATCATACTTTTGAAAAAGCAAACAGCATTTTCTTGTTTTATTGACTTTTTTTTACATTTATATCATAATACTAATATATGAATAATTAAAGAGGTGTCAATTTTGCCCAAGATATACTTAGAAAAAAACGTTTTAGATGCTGCTTTTGAACGATTAGAATTTATATTTAATCATTTCGATAATATTTATTTTAGTGCAAGTGGCGGAAAAGATAGTAGTGTTATGTTGCAACTTGCCAATATGGTTGCTAAGAAAAAACATCGAACTTTTGATGTTTTATATATTGATTTTGAAGCACAATATCGTTTGACTATCGAGCATATTTATGAATTGAAGCAGTTATCTCAGATACGAGATTTTTATCACATTGCTCTTCCTATTGCTCTTCGTAATGCTGTTTCTATTCTTCAACCGAAGTGGATTTGTTGGGAGGAAGAAAGTAGAGATTTATGGGTTCGTGATTTGCCTAAAGATAGTATCAATATGAGTAATTGTCCTTTTCCTTGGTTCCGTAAGGGAGAAGAGTTTGAGGAATTTATTATTCAGTTTGCTAGTTGGTATCAGGAAAAATATGGTGGAATAGTTGCTTGTGGTGTTGGTATTCGAAGTGATGAGAGTCTTAATCGTTTTCGAACCATTACATTTGAAGGAAAAGAGATGTATGAGCATAAACATTGGACTACTCGTATTAAATCTAATGATAAATATACAAATGTTTATAATTTTTATCCTATTTATGATTGGAAAACTGAAGATATTTGGGGAGCTGTTAGTAAATTTGATTTTAAATATAATCAAGTTTATGAATTGATGTATAAAAATGGTCTTAGTATTCATGAGCAACGTTTATGTCAGCCTTACGGAGATGACCAAAAAAATGGTCTTGATCAATTTAAGGCTTTAGAATATGATACTTGGGCTAAGGTTGTTAATCGTGTTAATCGGTGTTAATTTCGGTAATATTTATTGTCGAACTACTGCTCTTGGTAACCTTCGAACTTCTAAGCCTGATTTTATGACTTGGAGAGAGTATTCTATCTTTTTATTAGAAAGCATCGGAATTTATAACAGTGATTTAATGCTTCATTATTACCGAAAAATCAAAAAATTTGCCTATTGGTATAAAAAAAGAGACAATATTGACATCTGTAATATTCCTGATGAGGCAGATAGTAAATTGGAAAATCAAAAAAAGGTTATTTCTTGGCGAAGGATTGCAAGATCTATTGAAAAGAATGATTTTTATATGAAACGTCTTTGTTTTGCTCAGACAAAAACAGATGACGAAGAGCTTCGAAGATTGATTCATAAATGGGACAATTTATTAACTGAAAATACAGTTTCTGATGATAAAGATTTAGTTAATTTTATTAGGGAAGAGGTGATAAATGATGATATTGAAACTTAGCAATAAGGATTCTAATTTTTATTATTATATGGGAAAGTTTTTTGGTTCTCGTATTGTTCAAACTGAAACAAAAGATCGTATCTATGACGATAATAATAAAATTTGGTACATATATGTAGATTCTAATGATAAAGCTTACGGTTTTATTTCTGTTTGTGATAGTATTATTAAAAATATTTATTCTAGTCATGAAGAGTATTTAAAAGAATTATTATTACAAGTTATGAAGGATTTCTCTGTTGAGCCTAGTGTTGTAACAAAGTTATATGAAAACTTGTATCAAGAATGTGGACTAAAGATAACTAATTTAGATAATTATAAACATTTTGTTATGATTCGAGGTGACAAGATTTGAAAAATGTAAAAGAAATTGATTTTCCTGTTCTTAATGTAAAGATGGTTGATATTGATAAAGTAGTTGCTAATGACTATAACCCTAATAAGGTTGCTCCTCCTGAGATGAAGTTATTAAAACATTCTATTGAGGAGGACGGTTATACCCAACCAATTGTTACTTATTATGATAAAGAAAATGATAAATATATTGTTGTTGATGGGTTTCACCGTTATCGTTGCGCAAAGGAGTATTTTCATTTAAAACAAATACCTATTGTTACGATTAACAAGGATTTAAGAAATCGTATGGCTAGTACTATTCGTCACAATCGAGCAAGAGGAACTCATCAAATTGTTGATATGTCAAAAATTGTTATTGATTTGAGTAATAATGGTTGGACAGAGGAACAGATTTCAGAACATTTAGGAATGGAGCTTGATGAAATTATTCGCTTAAAGCAAGTAAGTGGCTTAAAAGAGGCTTTTGCTAATCATGTTTTTAGTAAGTCTTGGGAGGAATTTGAAGAAAATCTAAAAAAAACTACCTAGGAGCCTTTTTATACAAGTTGTACACCTAGTTTATGTGGATATTAACCACTTTTACTGGGTGTATTTTTATTACTTTTATATAAGATATGCACTTTTCTTAAATGTCTTTTTAGTATGTGTAAAATACATTTTACTCGTTTTTTCAGGCATACTAGGGTATCGTAAATATTGTGTGCATAAAAATCTTTGATTTTTCCTATACAATAAAAAAGGCAATAAATGCCCTTTTTAAACATGTATTACCCTTCTTCTTTTTTTCTAATTAAAATTAGTGGAGTTAGTTCTTTTCCTTGCCCAGATGGATTATCTTTGATAAGTGCTTTTAGTTCTTCTTCTGATAATGTAATATCTGAAGAGTATCCTAATACTTCCTGCCCTAAGTCATTTGCATCTACTATCATGCAACTAATACCTAATTGCTCTTTAATTTCATTACATACTCCACTTGGGTTTTCTGGAAGCCTAATTCCAATGTCTCCATACTCCTTCCAAACATGATCATAAAATCCGTCTAGTCCACTTACTTCTTGCCCTACAATTTCGTAAAATACGCCTTTTTTTCCAAATAATTTTGTTACTGCACTGGCAATACTTGCCCACAATACTTTCAATAATCCTACAGTATCAATTGCATATTGCATTTTAATAGTCTCTCCTACTCCTACTCCTGTATCTGGGTGGGATGCAAATTTTGATAATAGCTTTGCCCAAAATCCAATTTTTATATCTTCTCTTTTTACAATTCTATTTTGGCATAATGCAATGATTTTTTCACTACTTGAAATAATATCTCCTGGTTGATAAATTGGTGATACATATTCTTTAAATACATCAATATAGGATTCTCCTTGTTTCACAAATCTTGTTTTGATGGCATGTCGTAAATAGGTGTTTCCGCCCAACTTCTATTTCAACATTTTTTCCTTCATTTGCAAAAAA
>CATLGL010000022.1 GCA_949935895.1 uncultured Clostridia bacterium | reverse complement strand
AAATTTTTGCCTCTTTTCTAAATCCATTTTTTCCTCCCTTATTTTTTCTCTTAACTATTATACTACAATTTAAAATTTATAGTATAATTTCATAAAATTTTCACAAAATAAGATAAGACTTTTAGATGATAAAAGTCTTTTGTTTCCTCTTACATTTTATAGATGAATGGTTTTATCCTAAAACCATTACATTGGTTATTCCAATAAGAAATTAGGACGTAATTTTCTGTTACGTTCTAATTTCTTATTTATGATAAATAGTCTTATTATTTATTAAATTTTAACGGAAAATTAGTTTTGAATAAACTTCATCTGAAATATAGTTTAATGGATTTACTTTCGAACTACTTGTCCCATTAAGACGTACTTCAAAATGTAAATGTGGTCCTGTAGTAACTCCTGTATTTCCTGATATTGCAATTTGTTGTCCTCTACTTACTGTTTGTCCTGCTGAAACATTATAAGAAGATAAATGCCCATAACAGGTATATAAATTATTTGAATGCTTAATCATAATAAAATTTCCATATCCTGAAACTTCTTTTGCTGTTACTATATATCCATCTGCTGGTGCGTAAATTGGTTGATACCTTACTCCAATATCTAGTGCTTTGTGATTTGTTGAGGCTCCTGCTGTTGGTTGATCTCTTTTTCCATATCCAGAAGTAATAATATTATATCCATAAGATGTAGAAGATATTGGCCAACTTAATGTACCTGAAAAGCTTCCAACATAATCTTTTGCACTAGCAAGTGCTTTGCTAATTTCTTCTTCTGCTTTTCTTGCTTCTTGATTAAATTGTTCTAACTTTTGTTGTAATTGTTTTTCTTCTTCTGATAATTGAGCCATTTTATTATTTTTTTGCATTTTAGCATTTTTAAGTTTCACATTCTCTTTTTCTGCATTTGCTTTTGCTGTTTTTACTTGTGCTTTTTGAGAATCTAAACTTTCCTTTTTAGTTTGTATCGTTTGTTTTTCTTGTTCAATTGATTCTAAAAGTTCATTATCATATTTAGCAATTTTTTCAAACATAAATAGATTAGAAATAAATTGTAATGGACTTTCTGGTTTTAATAAAATATCCCAATAAGAAATAGTTCCTGATTTATATTGTGCAACCATTCTTTCTTCTAATGCTCTTTGTTGGTTTTCTTGCCTTTGTTGCGCTTCTTCTAATTCTTTTTGTGTTTGTGCAATTGAACGCTCTAATTCTTTTACTTGTGCATTCAATTTATCTAATTCATCTTGGCTATCTTCTATTTGTATTTCTAATTCTTCTATTTGTGTTAGTGTTTGACTTTTTTGATTTTTAACACCTTCTAATTCTTTTTTAGTGTCTTTTATGTTATTTTCTATCTCCTTTTTTTGATTTTGTAAATCTGTTACAGAAGCTGCATATGTATAAAAGTTTATACTAAAAATCATAATTATACTTACTATAATAGCTACTATTTTTCTCCTCATCTCTTGTCCTCCTATACTTCTAAATATTTTCTCATTGATATGCTACTTCCAATCACACCAATGCCAATTCCTAACATTACATATACAATAATTAGTAATTGGAACATATTAGTAAAAGTAACAAATGTAATTTCTAATTCTTTAACAACTGCTGACTGCTCAAGATTTGGAATCATTCCTGTATAAATCAATCCAATAATCAATATGGCTATCATAGCAGAAATTACTCCAATCAAAATTCCCTCTACAATAAATGGTCCTCTGATAAAGCTATTTGTTGCTCCTACATACTTCATAATTGATATTTCTTTTCGTCTAGCATGAACTGTAAGTTTAATTGTATTTGAAATAATAACAATTGCAAAAAGAATTAAAATGATTAGCAATCCAAACGTAAAAATTCGAATACCATTTCCTATATTCATAATAATTGAAATCGTTTCATTACTACTTCTAATTTCATCTAAATCACTACCAGTAATTTCCTTTATTTGCTCCTGTATTTGCTCATTTAATTCTAGTTTTGATAATGTAACTCGATAAGAATCTGGCATAAATTCACTTGTTAAACCTTCTGCCGCTCCTCTCCATGATTCTTTTATTTCATTAAATCCATCTTCTTTAGAAACAAATTCCACATGATTAATTCCATCAATTGCTTTAATTTTGTCTCCAATTTCCTTCATCCTATCTTCTTTTGTGCCTACTTTTAAGTATACCTGCATTCCTTGTGCATCTTCAACATTTTGCATAATGTGGCTAATATTCTCACCTAATACAAAAAACACTCCAAAAATAAGCATACATAAAATCATAACAGTTATGGCTGATATTGTTGGCTTTTTATTTTTAAATACATTACGAAAGCCTTCTCCTATTAAATAACTTATTACATTATGTTTCACTGTCATACCCACCTTTTTTATCATCTCTTACTATATTGCCTTTTTCAATTTGAATTACTCTTTTCTTCATTCTATCTACTATATCTTTTGCGTGTGTTGCAACAATAACAGTTGTTCCTCGCATGTTGATTTCATTTAGTAACATCATAATATCCCAGGCTGTATCAGGATCTAAATTTCCGAGTTGGCTCATCTGCAATTAACATCGATGGATTATTTACTAAGGCTCTTGCTAATGCCACTCTTTGTTGTTCTCCTCCTGATAATTCATTTGGGTACATTTTTGCTTTTCCACTAAGTCCTACTAAAGATAACACCATAGGTACTTGTCTTCTAATATGTCTTGGTGAGGCTTTTACAATATACATTGCAAAAGCTACATTTTCATATACTGTTTTATCTGGTAATAATCTAAAATCTTGAAACACAATTCCCATACTTCTACGTAAATATGGTACTCTACTCTTTTTTAAAAATGTAGTATCTTTTCCATTTATAATAATATTTCCAGAAGTTGGCTCTTCCTCTTTTAAAATTAGTTTAATTAACGTGGATTTTCCGCGAACCTGAAGAACCTACTAAAAAGGCGAATTCCCCTTTTTCAATTGTAAAATTTGCACTATGTACTGCCTCTGTTCCTGTATCATACTTTTTATTTACATTTCTAAATTCTATCATTGCTTTTCTCCTACATAAAATAGTCCAATTTTATATCCTCTTTTATCATAACAATAAATTCATTTTATTGCAATACCAAATCACGAAAAAAAATGTACAAAAAGTCGATAAGTCGACTTTTTGTGCATTTTTTTATTTTTATTAAATTTTTATGACGTTTTGATGACGTAGTTTGCAAAATAATTTTCTTACCCTTCTTTTATTTCTTTTATAATAGTTTCCTTTGTTAAACCAAAATATTCTAACAATTTTTCAGCTTTTCCTGATTTTCCAAACTCATCCTTCATTCCTATTCTTGTTACCTTTTTAGGATATTCTTCACAAAGGACTTCACATACTGCACTTCCTAGTCCACCTATAACACTATGATCTTCTATCGTAATCAATTTTCCAGTTTCTTTTGCACATTTTATAATTAGTTCTTTATCGATTGGTTTTATGGTATGTATGTCAACAACACGAATATTTATCCCTTCTTTTTTCAATTCCTCTTTTGCTAGTATTGCCTCTGATACCATAAGTCCTGTTGCAAAAACAGTAGCATCTGTCCCCTCTCCTATTTGTACTCCTTTTCCTATTTCAAACTTTTGATTTGTTTCATAAATTACAGGAGATTTCAATCTTCCTAGTCGAACATATACAGGTCCTTGTAATTTTAATATTTCCTCAATCGCCCATTTGGTTTGTATATCATCTGACACGCTTAATACTGTCATATTAGGCAATCCTCTCATTAGATTTAGGTCCTCTAACATTTGATGAGTTGCTCCATCTTCTCCTACTGACACTCCTGCATGAGTAGCACATATTTTTACATTCAGCTTTGGATAACAAATACTATTTCGAATTTGATCATAAGCTCTTCCTGCTGCAAATACAGCAAAAGTACTAACAAATGGTATCATACCACAGCTTGCCATTCCGTGCTGCTGTTCCCATCATGTCTTGTTCTGCAATTCCCATGTCAAAAAAGCGATTAGGAAACTGCTTTTTAAATACACTTGTTTTTGTTGCTTCTGCTAAATCTGCATCTAATACCACAATTTTATCATTCGTTTTTCCTAACATAGCTAATTTATCACCATAACTTTCTCTTGTTGCAATTTTTATTTCTTGATTCATCTTGTTCCCTCCTTTTTATTTTTCTTGCTCTAAATCTTTAATTGCTATATGATACTGTTCTTCATTTGGTGCTTTTCCATGCCAGCCTACTTGATTTTCCATAAAGCTAACACCTTTTCCTTTTACTGTTTTTGCTATAATAGCCGTTGGTCTTCCTTTTATTGTTTTAGCTTTATCAAAAGCTTGTATTAGTTCTAAAATGTTATGTCCGTCTACATTAATAACATGAAATCCGAAGCTTTCAAATTTTAAATTGATTGGATATGAACTCATTACTTCTTCAATACTACCATCAATTTGTAAATTATTATTATCTACAATTACACATAAGTTATCTAACTTATAGTGACTTGCACTCATTGCTGCTTCCCAAATTTGTCCTTCTTCTATTTCTCCATCTCCCACCAAACAATATATACGATTTCCATCTTTATTTAGTTTAGATGCTATTGCCATTCCATTTGCACAAGATAAGCCTTGCCCTAATGAGCCTGTACTCATATCAACACCTGGAATATGCTTCATATCTGGATGTCCTTGTAAAATACTATCAATTCCACGAAATGTTGTTAAATGCTCCTGCTCGAAATATCCTCTTCTTGCAAGAGTACTATAAAGTGCAGGTGATGCATGCCCTTTTGATAGAACAAATCGGTCTCTTGCATTTGAATCTGGTTTTGCTGAATCAATATTCATTTGATTAAAATATAATACCGTTAGAATATCAGTACAAGATAAAGAACCTCCTGGGTGACCAGATTTTCCGCTATATACTTCTTTAATAATCCCAATACGAATCTCTTTTGCTATTTGCTCTAATTCCTTTACCTCCGTAATTTTCAAAAAAATCACTCTCCTTTTGGTTCATCTTATCATACCCCTAAAAAAAAAACAAGAATTTACACAAATTCTTGCCATACTAAATTTGCTAAATCAATTCCCTTATTAGTTAGTTTAATATTATTAGCACCTAGCTCAATTAATTCTTGTTCTACTAATTTACTTAATTCTTTTCGAAATAGGTAAATTGGATTATCAATAAACTTATTTTTAAATTCTGATATTAAAACACCCTCTATTTTTCTTAGCCCTAACATCATAAATTCCTTTTTTTCCTCTTGATTCGTCTGTATTTCATGGATTATTTTAGTATATCCCTTATCGTTTATATATTGTTCTAAATCCTCTGTATTAGAATATCTTGTTTTATGATAATATGAATGGGCTGCTAGTCCAAAGCCTAAATATGACTTTTGTCTCCAACAATTCATATTATGTTTTGATTGCTTTTCTGGTTTTGAAAAATTTGATATTTCATAATGAACATATCCATTTTCCTCTAATATAGTCTTCGTTTGCCAATACATATTTCGTTCTATTTCTTCTTTTGGTAATATTCTTTTTCCTTGTCTTACTAAATTTTCAAGTACTGTCCCTTCCTCTAATATCAATGAATAAATTGATATATGTTCTGGTTTTAATAAAATAACTTTTTCTAAACTTTCTTGTAATATTTCTTCTGTTTGACTTGGTAAACCAAACATTAAATCTATATTAACATTATCAAATCCTCCTTCACGTACCATGTGATACGTTTCTAGAAACTCTTCATATGTATGAATTCTTCCAATTTCATTTAATAACTGATTATTTGTACTTTGTAGTCCTATACTAATACGATTAACCCCTTTACTATAATACATTTCTAACTTTTCTTTTGTAACTACTCCTGGATTTACTTCTATTGTAATCTCTGCATCTTTTTCAACAGCATAATTTTTCCTAATTACATCTAATATTTCTATTATTAGTTTACTATCAAGATAAGAAGGAGTACCTCCACCTATATAAATAGTTGTTATTCTAGCACAATTTGCCTTTTCCTTATTTTGTTGTATCTCTTTTTTTAGTGCTTCTATATATTGAGTACTCCATTTGTCTTGATTTGCAAACGAAATAAAATCACAATAATAACACTTCTTTTTACAAAAAGGAATATGAATATAAATTCCCATTTCTTCTTTCATATAACACTCTTCTTTTCTATTATTTTTCACTATCGATTTTCCATTCTTTTGCAATTTCCATAATTCTTTTTAATCGGTGATTCACTCCAGATTTTCCAATTGGTTGTTTTAGCATTTCTCCTAATTCTACAAGGCTTGCCTCTGGATGTTTTTGCCTTAAATTAGCAAGTTCTTTTAAATTTTCTGGTAAATATTCAAATTTTTTCTTATCTTTTAAATATTGTATTTGTTTTATTTGCTCTAAAGAAGCATTAATTGTTTTATTCAAATTAGCGGTTTCACAATTGATTAATCGATTAATACTATTTTTGGTATCTCTCATTACTCGAATTTCCTCAAAATTTAGTACTGCCTTTGTAGCCCCAACAAATGCTAATAATTTTGATATTTCCTCTGCCTCTTTAATATAAAGAGAAGTACTCTTTTTTCTTGTTAGTAACTTAGCACAAATACCAAATTCTCCTAATACTTCTAAAACAGTAATTGCATTTTGATATGTACTAAAAAGTATTTCTAAATGATAAGTAAGATTTGGATTATTTAAAGAACCTCCTCCTAAAAAGCATCCCCTTACCAATGCCTTTAACAACATTTCTTCTTTTCCTATTTTTAATGGCTTAATTTGAATTTTATTTTCTAAATATTCCACCTCTTCCATTTCTTGCTTTTTAAAAAAAATGCTGTATACTTTTCCTTGTAATTCAATTTTATAATCAATCTTTAAATTATTTAGTAACTTATTAAATCGATTGATATTGTATTCGTTTTCAGTAGCATACTTAATTTTCCCTTTTACAATACTTGTATTATTACTCATTAAATATCCTATCCATTCTAATCTTACACTTTCCTTATTCGATAAAGTAGTCAATTTACTTAACTCCTCTTTCATCTCTTTTGAAAAAGACATCATTTCACCTCTTTTTTCTTGCCACAATCATCCTATCATTTCCTGCTAAATCCTTTTTACAATTCATTCCATCATATTGTTTCGTATTAGCTATTATCTCTAATACTTCTTTTTTTTGGTCATACCCAATCTCCAAAAATAATCCTCCTTCATTTGTTAAATATTCTGGAGACTCTTGTATAATCTTTTTATAAAATAGTAACCCATCTTTGCCACCATCTAATGCAATTTTGGGTTCTCTTTGTACTTGTTTATCCAATGTAGGAATTACCTCTTTTTTGATATATGGTGGGTTTGATACGATAATATCAAATTCTCCTTCTATTTTTTCAAATAAATCAGATTGTATAAAGTCTATAGCAACATTATGACATTTTGCATTCTTTTTTGCTACCTCCATTGCTGCATTACTAATATCCGTTGCTAATATTTCACACTTAGGTAAATATTTCTTTATTGAAATCGCAATTATCCCACTTCCTGTGCATAAATCTAATATTCGAACCTTTTGTTTTTTTAGTAAGCTTGCATAACAAATAACTTCTTCTACAATCGTCTCTGTATCTGCTCTTGGTATTAGCACTCTCTCATCTACATAAAAATCTAATTTCATAAATTCTTGATGATGTGTAATATATTGCAGTGGTATCCCTTCTATTAGTTGTCGTATTCTTTTTTGATATTTTATTTCCATATCTTTTTTTAGTTCTTCATAACTATGTATGATTAAATCTTCTTTTGTCATTTCTAAAACATAACAAAGAAGAAGCCTAGCTTTTAGCATAGGTTCCTCTATTTTTGCTTGTGTTAAATTTTCAATTGCTCGTTTCAAATTCTCTTTAATTGTCATGTTCTCTCTTTTCTATTTCTTATCCAAATAAACATAAGAAAATAACTGTTTTTAGTAAAAAAATACCTCTTAAATTGTTGCTAATGAATGCATCTTCTGGTATTTGTTCTGGTATTTCATCTACAAATGAAAGCACTGCATGGTCAACATCTGTAAACTGAAAACCCATTCGAAATGTTTGTATTTCATTATTCATAAAATGGTCTATTTCAACATATTTTGTCCCTACACACACATCTCTTTTGGTATATAAATCAATTTTAAGATAAGTTTTCCAAATCATATCATTTCGGTTAATAATTGTTCCCCCTACATATCCATTTACATAGGTAGCTTGTGCTTCATTGATTCTGATTTCAATTCCTTCTGGCTCTATCTTATAGGTATCAATTGGATCATATGTTGCTTTTAACGCAATTTCAATCATTATATCAGAAAATATAAAAAATATAATTACACATAATGCGTATATTACAAAGGTTCTTATTCTATTTCCTTCTGCTCCCTTTCCTGTTATATTAAGTTTTGGCATATTGATTACTCCATTTCTCTTTTAAGATAGATTTATTGTATCAAATTTTGGTAAAAAAGTCAATTTTTATGTAAAATTCATTTTTTTACAAATTAGAGTAAACTTAGCCTTCTATTGTAATGCATTTTTGCAAATATATTGAATAAATATATACCTTATCTACCTTTCTACCTGTCGCCTCTTCTAAAGCCTTTTTATATATTTCCAATTGCTTTTTATATTTTATGATTAACTCTTCTTCTTGTTTTACAAAATCCGTCTTATAGTCTACTAATACCATATGATTATGATTATCAATATAATATAAGTCAATAATTCCTTGTACTAAAATTTTTTCATCTACTTGTTGTTTTACCATTTCTTTTGCTTCAATATCTAAGTAAAATGGTACTTCTTTACAAATTTGCTTCGCACATTTTAACTGATTAAATAACTCTGATTTTGTATATAAATATAAATCTTTTGGGTTAATCGCAGCTGCTTCTTTTGGGGTCATCAATTGTTTTTGTACTAAATCTTCTATTAAATGTTGTATTTTTTCTAAATCATATTCTTCTTTTTCATTCATTTTTTGTAAGCATAAATGAAGTAGAGTCCCTAATTTTGCTTTTGATACTGTTATTTCCTCCTTCAAAAATTCTGGTATTTTTGTTTCTTGTAGTATTTTTATTGTTTTATTATCTTTTATCTCCTGCTGCTCCATTTCCAATTCCTTTATTTTACTAACAGATGTCATTGTAGGTATATAACATGATAATGTATATGGATATTTCCAATCTAACTGTTCTTTTAATTCTTCTCTTATTCCATACTGTTCACTTTGGTTGATAAAATGAATAAGTGGTTCGGCAAATTCTTCCTTTTCTATGGATGTTTTTTCTTGCAATTGCTGTTTTTCATGAACACTTAATGTTAGTATGTTTTTTGCCTTTTCTTCATTTTTTAAATAAACCAATAACAACCAATCAAAATATGACTTGTACTGTTTTATAACACTTGGAGGTATCTGTTCTCCTTTTCCGCAATTGCAACTTTTGTTTTTTTATCTCTTTATCTTTTTCAAAATCTTTACTAATACCTGTTATAATTAATTTTTCTTTTGCTCTTGTTAATCCAACATATAAAATCCTCATTTCTTCTGAAATAGTCTCTTTTCCTATGTTAACTCCTACCGCATATTTTATCAAAGTAGGATACTCAATTTTTCTTATTGCATCAATATATTTGGGGCCTAATCCTAAATCTTGATGTAATAAAATTGGTTCATTTAAATCCATCAAATTAAACTTCTTAGCAGTACTTGCTAATATTACAACAGGAAATTCTAAGCCCTTACTCTTGTGAATACTCATAATACGAACTACATCTTCGTTTTCACTAATTACTTTTGCAGCCTCCATGTCACTATTTGCCCTTTTTAACTGGTTAATATAACTAATAAAATTGAATAATCCCTTAAAACTTGCTTTTTCATATTCTCTTGCTCGTTCGAATAGCATTTTTAAATTAGCCTGTCTTAAAATACCATTTGGCATCAAGCCAACATATTGATAATAACCTGTATCTAAATAAATTTGCCAAATAAATTCATCTAATGGCATATATTCATTTTGCCTTCTCCAATGTTCTATTTTAGCTAAAAAATCCTCCATCTTTCTTTTTAGTTCTTCTGGCATATTCTTGTTTTCAATTGCCTGTAAAAATACTTCATAAAAATATTCATTTTTTTCTCTTTTCCCATTTAATTTAATTGTAATCAACTCATTGTCATTAAATTTTCCTATTTCAGAACGTAATACACTAACAAAAGGTATATCCTGCATTGGATTATCAATAATTTTTAATAATGATAAAATTGTTTGTATCTCAAGTGAAGCAAAATACTGACTACTTGTATCACTAAATACGGGAATCTCATTAAGCTTCAATTCTTTTTCATAGATTGGTGCTAAAGTGGAGGTACTTCTTAATAAAATAACAATATCCTTATAGCAAATATCTCGATATCCTCTTTTTTTATCATATACTTGAAATCGATTTTTTATTAAATCTTTGATTTGCTTTGCTACAAACCTTGCTTCTATTACTGTATGCTCTACCTGTTCTGTTTCCTCCTTACCCTCTTCTTTTTCTTTTAAGTCAATAATATGAAAACTTGTTTTTGTAGCATCTAGCATACTATTTTCTAAGCTTGGATAATCTGCTCCTAAGTTCAAATACTCTTCTTGATTATAAGTAATATCTCCTAAATCCTTACTCATAATAGTTTCAAACACATAATTGGTAACATCTAAAACATTTTTTCTACTTCTAAAATTCTTAAATAATTGTATTTTTAATGAATCCTCTTTTTTCTTTTGTTCTTTCTTCTTATATGCTTTATATTTTTCTAAAAAAAGCTCTGGTCTTGCTTGTCTAAATTTATAAATACTCTGCTTCACATCTCCTACCATAAACACATTATTCCCTCTAGAAATAGTATGTAATAAATATTCTTGTATTAAATTACTATCTTGATATTCATCTATCGCAATTTCTTTAAATTTTTGTTGATAACTAAGTGCAACTTTGGTAGGCCCTTTTTTTCCATGCTCATTAGTTTGTACTAATATTTTTAATGCAAAATGTTCAATATCATGAAAGTCCATCACATTTTTTTCTAACTTTTCTTTTGCATACTTTTTGTTAAATTCTATTACTAAATCTCTAATTGCAACTAACTTTGTATACATTTCTTTCCTATCTTGATGTAGTTGGCAAGAGGTACAAATAAAAAATTTATCTTTTATTTTATTCCAATGCTTCTTTATCTGGTCCCTTTTTTCCTTTGCTAATTCTTTTTGCTCTATTTCTATTTTATCTCTTGGCCAAGTTTCCCATTTCATTGTTGTTGCCATTTCATATGCTTCATCCCAACAATTTAAGTGCCTTTTCATTTGATTTAACATTTGTATATCGTGTTCAATTGTTTTAGTAAATTTGTCTAATTCAAGAAATTTAGAAAGTTGTATTTTAATTAACTCTAATTCTAATAAACAAACCTCTAATTCCTCTTTTATTTCTTGTAATAAAATTTTTCCCCATTTAGATGTGCCAAAATCTTCTGATATTCCCTCTGTGTAGAAATCTTCTACTGCTTCAAAAAGCCATTCTTCTGGAAAAGGATTAGAACGGATTGTTTTTACTATATTTAGTATCAATTCTTTTAATTGGTCATCTCCTCGATAATTCGTATAAGTATCAATTAGTAATAAAAAACTCTCCTCTTCTTTTTCATATTTTTCTTCAAATATATCTTCTAACACTTGTCTTTGTAATAATTCCATTTCACTTTGATTACCAATTCGAATATTAGGAGAAATTCCTATTTCGTAAAAATAATTACGTATCACATCTAAGCAAAAGGAATGAATGGTACATATATTAGATTTTGCCATTCTCACAATTTGCTCTTGCATCTTTGTATCTTCTGGATGTTCTTCTAAATAATTATATATTGCATCTAAAATTCTTTGTCGCATCTCACTTGCTGCAGCATTGGTAAAGGTTACTACTAGCAATTCATCAATATTCACATTTTCATACAAAATTTTGTGAATAATGCGTTCTACTAAAACGGCGGTTTTTCCACTTCCGTGCAGCAGCAGCAACAAGTATATTACTACCTTTTTCTGAAATTGCTTGTAATTGCTCTTTTGTCCATTTTACCTCACTCATACTCTTTCTCCTTTTTCTTTGTCATATTATATCGATAAAAAGATTTTTTTTCAATATTTATATGATATGAATTTATTTTCATTTTCGGTTTATACTATGATTAAGAAATTAAATTGGAGGTTTTTGTATGGAAAAAAATACAAATTTATATGTATTAAATGAAGTTCATAAAGGTGCTAAAATGGGAATGGATTCTATCTCTACTGTTTCAAAAAAAGTATCTGAACCAAACTTTAAAGATAATTTAAGCTTTCAGTATAATCAGTATGGTGACATCCTAGATAGTGTTAATGAAATTTATAAAAAATATGGCGACATTCCTTATGATAATAATTTAATGACAGATGCTATGGCATGGACAGGTATTCAAATGAATACCTTAACCGATAAAAGTAATTCGCACATTGCAGATATGTTAATACAAGGAGTAACCATGGGAATTATTGAAGGACGAAAACTACTAAA
The DNA here is from genome assembly GCA_949935895.1 of uncultured Clostridia bacterium. Classification (GTDB taxonomy): domain Bacteria; phylum Bacillota; class Clostridia; order TANB77; family CAG-508; genus RGIG8482. Next base: position 3,076 of record CATLGL010000022.1, on the reverse strand, counting down.
TCAAAATCCTAATATTGAGCAAGATGTTCGTCAAGTCTTAAATACTTTTATCAAAATGCAAGAAAATAATGTAGAAAAATTAAAAACATTTTTATAATCTAGCAAATAGTATTGTGCCTATTTATAACATTTAAAATCCATGTTTTTGTTTATCTACAAAATAGTAATTTCATATATAAAAAGATAGATGTAAATTAAAAACTCACATCTATCTTTTTATATATAGAATTTTTTATGTTAAACTTGCTAATTTGAAGCCCACCTTAATACCTTAATATCTTTATATTTGTTTAGGACCTCTCTATATTTTTGATATTCTTCGTCCCAAAGTAAACTTGGAACTTTATCAAACGCTTTAAATACTTTTTCTGCTTCCATTAAGAAAATAACTTGTTCTTGTGCTGTTAAATTTCCTGATTTTTTAGTAAAAATATATAATTCATCTAATAATTCATTGGCTTTAATGAAAGTCCAAAAATCCTTTATATTCATACCAGCCATTTTAATCTGCATAATTGAAAATATAATCTACGAAAGATGTAAGCCATGAAATTAAACTCTGTTTTGACATTCTTATTTATCGTCCTGTTGACTGCCTGTAAAGGCGGCGCGTACGACTTGTCTGCGTATGGATTGAAACCCGATACCGGCGAAAACGCTTCTCCATTGATTGCGAAAGCCCTTCAGGAGATAGCTGCCGAATCGAGCTCCGACACGATCCGGATCCTGTTGCCTACAGGCCGCTATGATTTTTATCCGTCGGGCTCTACGGAACGCGAATATTTCATTTCCAATCACGACCAGGATAATCCGAAGCAGGTGGGACTGGCTTTCGAGAATATGAAGAACGTCGTGTTTGACGGGCAAGGCTCCGAGCTGGTTTTCCACGGGCGGATGCTTCCGGTTTCTTTGGTCAATTCTGAAAACTGTACGTTGAAGAACTTCAGCATCGACTTTGAGAACCCGCATATCAGCCAGGTGAAAGTGTTGGAGAACGACACGGTCGGCGGGATGATCACCTACGAAGTCGCTCCCTGGGTGGAATATGAGATACGCGACAGCAACTTTGTCGCCAAAGGGGAAGGTTGGGAGCATGTCCCTGCCTGGGGCATCGCTTTTGAAGGAGATACGAAACGATTAGTCTATACGACCAGTGATATCGGCGTGGGTAGCAAGCACGTTGCCGAGATTGCACCCCGTAAGATCCTCGCTCCCTGGAAGAATAAGAAACTGATACCGGGTACGGTGGTCGTTTTCCGTGGATACGGCCGTCCGACTCCGGGTATTTTCGTATATCATGATACGAATACGACGCTTGAAAACATACAGGTGCATTATGCCGAAGGAATGGGCCTGCTGGCACAGATGAGCGAGAATATCACGTTGGATAAATTCTCGGTCTGCCTGCGTGGCAAGGAGGATCCGCGTTATTTTACGACTCAGGCGGATGCGACTCATTTCTCCGGCTGCAAAGGGCTGATCCGTTCGGTCGGCGGTCTGTACGAAGGCATGATGGATGACGCCATCAATGTGCATGGAACCTACCTGAAAGTGCAAAAGCGGATAGACGACAAGACATTGGTCGGCGAATATATGCACGGCCAGTCATATGGTTTCGAGTGGGGCCGTCCGGGCGACGCGGTCCAGTTTATCGACTCCAAGACGATGGAGATTCTGGGAGAACAGAACACGGTGACGGCTATCGAAGCTGTCGACAAGCCTGACGATCACGGCGCAAAGCAGTTCCGCATTACCTTCGGGAATCCGATCGATCCCGCCATCAGTGAAGCCGGCACTTACGGTATAGAGAATTTAGAATGGACGCCGGAAGTTTATTTTGCCGGCAATATGATCCGCAATAACCGCGCCCGTGGCTCCCTGTTCAGCACCCCGAAGAAGACGGTGGTCGAGAAAAACGTTTTCGATCATACTTCCGGTACGGCAATCCTGCTGTGCGGCGACTGCAACGGATGGTTCGAGACGGGTGCCTGTCACGATGTCTTGATCCGGAACAACCGGTTTATTAACTCGCTGACGAATATGTTCCAGTTTACGAACGCCATTATTTCCATCTATCCGGAGATACCCGATTTGAAGGATCAGAAGAAATATTTCCATAGCGGGATCGTGATCGAGAACAATGAGTTCGAAACCTTCGACATGCCGATCCTGTATGCCAAATCGGTGGACGGCCTTGTTTTCCGTAATAATGTGATTAAGCAGAATCATGACTATCCTGCTTTCCACTGGAACAACCATCGTTTCTTCTTCCAGCGCGTTATCAATGAGGAGATCGAGGATAACCGTTTCGACGGAGGCTTTGACGAAGCGAAAGATATCCTGATGGACGACTAAGTATTTTTAAATTTTGCATTCACATCGGTTATAAGTTGTTGATAACCTTTTGTTTGATGTGAATCCGGTGAAAGCCCGCGAAAATAAACAGATGCATTTCTGGGGGAATGAACTGCCTTCACAGCAAAGCGCTGCTTTTTAGAAGGTTGCAAACGATGTGAAGGGTGAATGCTGTTTGAAAATACACTTGGCGGCTGCATATTATATGGCTCCTGTCCCATAAATTATAGGCTAAAGGGGAAAATTTACAGCCTATAGGCTAACCGAAGAAAGGCTATAGGCTGTCTCCCAATAAGTGCTTATCTTTATTTCAAAAGATGCCTACCTTTTGGGGAGGGGATAGGCATCCCTTTTTCAATGCATGAGGTCTGTTAATCCACCCAATCCCCATTTTCTTTTATCAGCTGGACCAATCGTTCTACAGCTTCTTCTTCGGGGATGTTTTTCAGGACGCATTCTTTGCCTTTGTACAGGCTGATCCGGTTCTTTCCGGCGCCGACATAGCCATAATCAGCATCTGCCATTTCGCCGGGACCGTTCACGATACACCCCATGATACCTATTTTCAAGCCTTTCAGATGAGAAGTGGCTTTCTTGATACGGGCGATTGTTGTTTGCAAGTCGTATAAGGTACGTCCGCAACTTGGGCAGGAGATATATTCCGTCTTGCTGATGCGGGTACGGGTTGCTTGCAGGATGCCGAACATACAACTGTCCGTTA
>CATLGL010000021.1 GCA_949935895.1 uncultured Clostridia bacterium | reverse complement strand
AAATCGGGGATTACCCTATTAGCTCTTATTATTACCATTGCAGTAATGCTTATTTTAGTGACAGTTACCATTAGTTTTAGTTTAGGTGAAGGTGGAATATTTAATACAACAAAAAGAGCAAAAATTGATACAAAAGTAGCAGAATATAAAGAAAAAATTCAATTAGCAAGAGTGTATACTGCCAAACGTAATCATGGAATCGTTACATTAGATAATTTAATTGAGCGAATTTATGCAAAAAAAATCATACCAGAAGGAAATATAAAAAAACGTTTAAGTGAAAAAAGTGCTAAAGCAATTACAAAAGAAGGCTATGTGTTAGTTATTACAACAGAATTAACAGAATATATAGGCTTATTAAACGAGACAGGTGGTCTTGAAGATGAATTAAACAAAGAAGACACAATGCTAGCCTATGTTGCAGATGTAGGTGACTATGTTGCATATGCTCCAACCAGTGGACGGAGTTACATTAGATAAATTAACATATACATCGCCAATAGGAGATGGTACAATACATGGAAATGGAAGTACAGAACAAACCTTTACAGCTAATGACAATATAAAATGGCGTATTTTAAGTAAAGATGAGATAACAGGAGAAGTAGTACTAATAAGTACAGAAGCAATTACTACAGATAATGGTACAAATTTTGAATTAAAAGGAGCAATTGGATATTTATATGCAGAACAAGAATTAAACGAAATTTGTAAAATTTATGGATATGGAAAAGGAGCCGATACATCTAAAACATTTCATTATGAAATAGGAGATATTGTAGAAGGAATTGAACAAGGAACTATTACAGAAAGTGGAGCAAGAAGTATCAGCCTAGAGGATATCAACAAAATAACAAAATATGATCCAACAACTGCTCAAAACGATAGAACACCATATACACATACAATATTCTATCCAACCAGAACAACACAAGAAGGATATTCTTCCTCTATAAAACAAAGAACAGAAGATAATACAGCATATCATTATGAGGCTTCAGAATATCTAACCAACACAAGAAGCATACTATATCAAATGCTATTTAAAAAAGAATATCATGTAGCATCAAGAGGTGTTGAATCAAGTGTAGACTATGCAGCATTTGGTATTGGTATTGTAGAAGCAACAAAACAAGAGGTAGGAATAACAGAACTTTTTAGAAGTACTGTAGGCAAAGAAGACGTTGGTTCAGGAGGAGACATATCTGGAGATGGAGGTGAGGAAGCACTTCCAGACATAGAAGATAAAGAAGATGTAGAAACAGAGGAAGATTTAGATACAGGAGAAGATATATCTGGAGATGGAGTTGAAAGTGGAGGTGAGGAAGCACTTCCAGACATAGAAGATAAAGAAGATGTAGAAACAGATGAGGATGCATCTGGAGATGGAGTTGGTAATGAAGGTGAAGGAGAAAATTCAGACGGGGAAGATACAGAAGGAAAGGCAGAATATACACAAAAAATAGTTAGTACAGGAATTCGTCCAATTATATATATCAAGCCAAATATTCAAATAGGCGGAAAAGATGAAAATGGAGCATGGATTCTTATTGATAATTAAATAATACCAAAATAGAAGATAGCATTTGTTATCTTCTATTTATATAATAATCTGATACGATTTCCGCTTTTTTCAATAAATCCATCTTCTTTTAACATCTTGATTTCCCTCATCATTGCACTTCTATCAATACTCAAATAATCTGCAAGGTCTGTTAAGGAAAACGGAATTTGGAAAGTTTTCCCCATGTTTTTAGAAGAAATCACATAAAAATAACCTAATAACTTTTCACGAATGGTACGTTTACTTAATAATTCAATTCGTGTATTTAATTCAATTACTTTGTTTAAATATAAGGAAGAAAGACGGTCTAATAAAACTTGATGAAAACTGCAAGATTTCGTACATTTTTGTTGTAAATCATCATAAATAAAAAATAAAACAGTACAAGTTTTTTTTGCTTCTACAAATAATTCATTATTTGTATTAACAGTATAAAAAATTTCTCCAAAAATATCATTATTCGTAAAATGCTCAACAATGGTACGATTTCCATTTAAATCATAACGAATTAAATCGGCTTCACCGAAAAGAAGTAAGCAAAGTTGGTTACGTTTAGCAATATAAGAAGTAATGACTTCGCCTTTTTGAAATGATTTTTTTTGTACTTTTTTACAATTATGGTCTAATTCTTCCATAAAATTTGACAAATTCAAATCGATATTCATAATTTTACCCTCATATGTATTATACATAATATATGCTAAAAATGCAACAAAAGAAAAACACATAAAGATAAAGTAAAATTCGACAAAAGCCAATGTCATATATTTGTAATATAAATGAAATAAAAGATATTTGCTTACAACCAAGCAATATTAAAAATACTTTTATTACCTCCTTCATAATTTGTTGCAATTGCAACAGAAAAAAACAAAAGTTGCGATATAATAAACACATACTTAAGAAGGGGGAAAAACGATGAAGGTAATAAAAAGGGATGGAAGAGCAGTTGATTATAATAGAGAAAAAATTGTAACAGCAATTGAAAAAGCAAATAAAGAGGTGCGCTCAAAGGAAAGAGCAACCAAAGAAGAAATTGAAGACATAATTCAATATATTCAAGATTTAGATAAAAAAAGAATGTTAGTAGAAGATATTCAAGATATTATTGAAGAAAAACTAATGGAGCATGAAAAATATGAGTTAGCAAAAAAATATATTGTGTATCGTTACACAAGAGCATTAGTAAGAAAACAAAATACAACAGATGAATCCATTTTGGGGCTTATTAAAAATCAAAACAAAGAACTATTAGAAGAAAATTCCAATAAAAATGCAGTACTTGCCTCAACCCAAAGAGACTATATTGCAGGAGAAGTTTCAAAAGACTTAACAAAAAGAATTTTACTTCCTGAAAAAATATCAAAAGCACATGAAGAAGGAATTTTACACTTTCATGATGCAGACTACTTTTTACAACCAATCTTTAATTGCTGTTTAATCAATATAGGAGACATGCTAGACAATGGAACAGTTATGAATGGAAAACTAATTGAAAGTCCAAAAAGCTTTCAAGTTGCATGTACAGTATCTACACAAATTATTGCAGCAGTAGCAAGTAACCAATATGGTGGACAAAGTGTAGATTTAAAACATTTAGGAAAATATTTAAGAAAAAGTAAAAACAAATTTAAAAAAGAATTAGAAGAAAATTATAAAGAAAAATTACCACAAGATATGATTGAAGCAATGGTAGAGCAGAGATTAAAAACAGAGCTTTCAGCAGGAGTTCAAACCATTCAGTATCAAATTAACACACTCATGACAACAAATGGACAATCCCCATTTGTTACCTTATTCTTAAACTTAGAAGAAAATGATGAATATATTGAAGAAAATGCAATGATTATTGAAGAAATTCTAAGACAAAGGTATCAAGGTATTAAAAATGAAAAAGGGGTTTATGTAACACCAGCATTTCCAAAATTAGTATATGTATTATATGAACACAATAATCTAACAGGAGGAAAATATGACTATTTAACAAGACTTGCTGTAAAATGTTCAAGCAAAAGAATGTATCCAGATTACATATCAGCAAAAAAAATGCGTGAAAACTATGAAGGAAATGTGTTTAGTCCAATGGGATGCAGAAGTTTCCTATCTCCTTGGAAGGACGAAAAAGGAAACTATCAATTTGAAGGAAGATTTAACCAAGGTGTTGTTAGTATCAATTTACCTCAAATTGGAATTATTGCTGGTGGAAATGAAGAAAAATTCTGGAAATTATTAGATGAAAGATTAGAACTTTGTAAAGAAGCCTTAATGTGTAGACATTACGCTTTACTTGGAACTACATCAGATACAAGTCCAATTCATTGGAAATATGGTGCAATTGCTCGTTTAGCTTCAGGAGAGAAAATTGATTCATTATTAAAAGGAGGCTATTCAACCATATCTTTAGGATATATCGGAATTTATGAAATAACCAAGCTAATGACAGGAGTATCACAAACGACAAAACAAGGACATGACTTTGCTCTAAAACTAATGAACTATTTAAGACAAACCACCAACCGTTGGAAGCAAGAGACCAACATTGGGTTTGCACTATATGGAACACCAGCAGAAAGTTTATGTTACCGTTTTGCAAGAATTGATAAAGAAAGATTTGGGGAAATCAAAGACATTACAGACAAAGGATACTATACCAATTCTTACCATATTGATGTTAGAGAAAAAATAGATGGTTTCCAAAAATTAGCGTTTGAAAGTGAATTTCAAAAAATATCCTCTGGTGGAGCAATTTCTTATATTGAAATACCAAACATGAGAAATAACTTAAAAGCATTAGAAGAAGTTGTTAAATTTATCTATGATAATATTCAATATGCAGAGTTTAACACAAAATCAGATTACTGCCATAAATGTGGATTTGATGGAGAAATTACCATTAATGAAAACAATGAATGGGTATGTCCACAATGCGGAAATAAAGACCATACCAAAATGAATGTAACACGTAGAACCTGTGGTTATTTAGGAGAAAATTTCTGGAATGAAGGAAAAACGAAGGAAATTAAATCACGTGTATTACATTTGTAATAATGATAAATTAAAATTTAGAATATAGAAGTTAGAAACTAGAAAATAGAAAATAGATATTAACCATCTACTAGTTCCTAATGGGCATAAGGAGGATAAAATATGAATTATGCAACCATAAAAGAATGTGATGTAGCAAATGGACCAGGAGTTAGAGTCAGTGTATTTGTAAGCCGGGTGTAATCATCATTGTAAAGGGTGTTTTAATGAAGTCGCTTGGGATTTTAATTATGGGAATGCCTTTACACAAGAAACCATAGACAAAATCTTAAAAGATTTAGACCATGATTATATAGAGGGATTAAGTTTATTAGGAGGAGAACCATTAGAATATCAAAATCAAAAAGGGTTATTACCATTAGTAAAACAAGTAAAAGAAAAATTTCCTAATAAAACCATTTGGTGTTATACAGGATTTGATTTTGAAAAAGATGTAATGGGAAAAATGTGTAACACATGGGAAGAAACCAAAGAACTTGTTTCTAACTTAGATGTTATTGTAGATGGTAAATTTGAACTAGAAAAAAGGAATTTATCATTAAAATTTAGAGGCTCAGAAAACCAAAGACTAATTGATGTACCAAAAAGCATACAAGAAAACAAAATTGTTTGGACAAGCGTAGAGGATGAAATTGTAGCACAAGCCAATTAAAAAAGATTTCCGCCCCAAAAGGCGGGAATCTTTTTTCGTTTTACTAACAAAAAGTAGTTACCATTTAGATGATGAGAAAGGAAATAAAAAATTAAAATTACCCAATTTTGAAGGACATACTTAAATAATCTTATTTATAGAAAAGTGCCTTAAAGCGACAGGTAATTAAATACCTCTTATATCTTGAAAATTCAGGTACTATATTTTAATTTAACAACGGTATATTTAAGAGGAAGTGACTCATGAAGCAAAACAGAGGGTTCTTATCATACTGCTTCATATAAACAATCTGAACATTAACGAAAATTCTACAAAATTTGTAAAAAAACTGTACAAAATAAAAAAAGAACGATATAATTGTCGTATAAAATATAAAAAGAAAAAGGGGTTAAATTATGGAAAACATTAAAATTTTTGCTTGTAGTAAATCTGCAGAAAAATTTACAAAAGAAATCTGTGACTGTTTAGAATTACCTATGGGACAAATTAGCTCAATTAAATTTAAAAATGATAATAACTTTGTACAAATTTTAGAAACAGTAAGAGAACAAGATGTTTACATTGTACAAACAACCGAGCCACCAGTAAACGAAAGAATCATGGAAATGTTAATTACTGTAGATGCAGTAAAACGTGCATCAGCAAGAAGAATCAATGTCGTATTACCATATTTTATTTATTCAAGATCTGACAAAAAAGATCAACCTCGTATACCAGTAACAGCAAAACTAATGGCACAGTTAATAGAGGCAGCAGGAGCACATAGAGTCATTACCTGTGACCTTCATAATCCAGCAATTCAAGCATATTTTAACATCAATTGTGACCGATTATCTGCACAAAATTTATTACAAGCATATTTTAACGAAAAGCATTTAGATAATATGGTTATTGTAGCAACCGATGCAGGAAGTTCTAAAAAGGCATATAAATATTCAGAATATTTTGGCTGTCCAATTGCTTTAATTGATAAAAGAAGAGATGGAAATGACGATAGAGCAATTGCAAGTACTGTTATTGGAGATGTAAGAGATAAACAAGCCGTTATATTTGATGATGAAATAGAAACAGGAGGTTCTATGATAGAAACAGCAAGAATTTTAGAATCTTTTGGAGCAAAAGAAATTTATGCAGGATGTACACATGGAATATTAGCAGGACCTGCAATAGAAAGAATTCAAAATTCACCAATTAAAGAATTAGTAGTAACCAATACAGTTCCAATACCAGAAGAAAAACAAATTGATAAAATTAAAGTACTATCCATGGCACCACTATTTGCAGAAGCAATTAAAAGAATCAATGAAGCAACACCATTAGGAGATTTATTTAAAATAGACTAAAGGAAACAAATAAGATATTAAAATTCCTAGAAAGTATTGACAATTTTAGCTTTAGTAAGTTATAATAATATTCGTATAAAAATAGGGAAAAATGAAAAAACAAAACAATAAATTACAAACCCTTAAAATTACATACACTTGTGGAATACTGGAAGGAGGGGAACAAAATGTCAGAGGTAAAAGTTAATAATGGAAATATAGAAGATGCTCTAAAAAGATTTAAAAGACAATGTGCTAGAAATGGAGTTTTACAAGAGGTACGTAAAAGAGAACACTATGAAAAACCTAGTGTAAAAAGAAAGAAAAAATCAGAGGCTGCAAGAAAAAGAAAATTTTAATCAAATAATACATCATAAAGAAGCGTTTTCCTTTTTAGGGAAACGCTTTTAAAAAAACAAGAGTAGATACTAATAGAAAAAACAGAAAAGTATAATAAAAAAGAAGAGGAGTTTATGAATAAAATAAAAAAATATGATAATTTGTTAGTATGGATAGGAGTAGCAATATTTTCATCATTGCTTATATTTCAATGTAGAATTTTCGTCAATGATGAACTGTGGAATTTCCAAAATATTTATAAAATGTTAAATGGATATATAATTTATCAGGATGCAAATGTTATTATAACTCCTATTTTCTTTTGGATATGTAAGGCAATCCTTCAAATACTAGGAGAAAACTACTTTATTTTTCGAATTATCAATATGGCTATTTATTCAACTATGATACTAATTATTTACAAAATATTTAAACAACTAAAAATGGGAAAAAAAGAAGCATTATTATATACCTTATGTATACGGATGTTTTATGTATCAAATCGTATCAGGAGGGGCAAATTACAACCCATTAGCTATCACATTTGTATTGCTGGGTGTATATTTTTCTTTAAAATATTATGATAGCAAGCGATTTATTTGGTTAAATGCAATCATAATGTATCTAGTATTTTTTACCAAACAGAACATAGGAGTTTCTTATATAATAGGAAGTATCCTTATGCAAATTTTTCTAAATAAGCCATGTGCTAAAACATATATTGAAAGCATAAAACAAATTATCATTATGCTTGCTCTATCCCTATTAACGTGTGGTATTTTTGTCATAAATGGAAATTTTATGAATTTTATCAATTATGCATTTTTAGGAATCTTTGAATTTGGAACTAACAACTTTGCAGTAGAAATAGTAAGTATGATAAGCTATATAACAATTACTATTATTATCATCATATGTAGCATTTTCCTATATCAAAAAATAGACAATAAAGAGCAAAAACGAAATATTGCTATATTTCTTTGTATAGGAATACCAATAATAGGAATCATTTATCCAATTATCAATTTATTTCATTTAATAATGGCAACATTATTGATGTTTATCTTACTTATGTATTTAACCCATATAGTAATAAAGGAATTTTTAACCAATAAAAGAATTTGGACTGCAATTGGGGTAATAATACTTGTATATATTATCATAGGAATTCAAGCGAGTATACAAGTGATAAAATGGAATCCATTTTCTGAAGAGTATAATCATCCCTATTTTGGTGGATATATGTCACAAGAAGTAAAAAATAAAATTTGTACTGTAAATGAATATATCAAAAACCAGCAAGGAAAAGTAATTATTTTATCAAAAGAAGCAGCACTATATCAAATTCCAGAAAAGAGAAGCAATGGAGCAATGGACTTACCATTTTTAGGAAATTTAGGATATGGTGGAGAAACCGCTATGTTAGAGGCGATAAAAGAAAAACAAGGATATAAAATATTATTAACAAAAGAAAACTTTTGGCAGGAATCAGAAAAAATAACTAACTATATTAGACAACATTACCCAAAAATAGGAGAAATAGAGGAATTTGAAATTTATCAATTACATTAAAAATAATAAAAAAACCAATGAGCACAAAGTGCTTACAAAAATAAAGGAGGAAATAATATGTTAAAAGAAAAATTACTAGAGGATTTAAAAATAGCGATGAAGGAAAAAGAGGAAATTACCAAAAATACGATACAAATGGTAAGAGCAGGTATTTTACAAGTAGAAAAAGATAAAAAAATAGTATTAGAAGATGAGCAAGTATTAGAAATTATTGCCAAGGAATCGAAAAAAAGAAAAGATGCACTAGCAGATTATCAAAAAAGTGGAAGACAAGATTTAATTTCACAAGTTGAAAAAGAAATAGAAATATTAGCAAACTATTTACCAAAACAATTAACAAAAGAAGAAGTAGAACAAATTGTAAAACCAATCATACAAGAGTTAGGTGCTACATCTATGAAGGATATGGGAAATGTAATGAAGCAAGCTAAATCAAAAATAGGAGCAGCTGCAGATGGAAAAACAATCAATGAAATTGTAAAAGGATTATTAGCCGAACAATAAGCATAAATGTAGTAATTTATTTTTGAAATGGAAAGAATAAAATAGATTACTAATTAGAAAAAATTTTAACATAAGATATTTTTGAAGTTTCTAACATGTATAATATTACCAAAATACTGTATACTACTAAATAGAAAAGAAAATGAGAAAGGAGAAGCCAAAAGGTGAATTATGAAAAATATCAAATAAAAGAAGGAATCAACCTTCATATAATACAAACGAATCAATTTAAAACAAACTTATTATCTGTCTTTTTTACAATGCCACTAAATAAAGAAAACGTGACAAAAGAAGCCCTTATTTCAGCTGTTTTAAGAAGAGGAAGTATGAATTATAAAACCTCAGAAGATATTAGTATTATGTTAGAAGAAATGTATGGGGCTGCTTTTGATTGTGGAATTGAAAAAATGGGTGATCATCATATATTAAAATTCTATTTAGAAACTATCAATGAAGAATTTTTACCACAAAAAGAAAATATTTTGCAAAAAGCAATAACATTACTAACAGATATTGCTTTTAATCCACTTATCGAAGATGGAACATTCAAATCGGACTATGTAACAGTTGAAAAAGATAATTTAAAACAAATTATCGACAGTAAAATTGACAACAAAGACCGTTATGCATTAGAACGCTGTATAGAAGAAATGTATCAAGACAAACCATATGGATTGTATAAATATGGATATATAGAAGATTTAGAAAATATAACAAAACAGGAGTTATATGATCAATATAAGAAAATGCTAGAAACAGCAAAAATTGATATATTTGTATCAGGAAGTATAGAAAAAGAAGAACTTAAAAAAATAGTATGTGAAGAGGAAGCTATAAAAAAATTACAAGACAGAAAAATCAATATAGATAAAAACCAAGAGGTAGAGCCAAAAAGTGAACCAACTAATATAACAGAAGCATTAGATGTAACACAAGGAAAATTGGTAATGGGATTAACCCTAGCACCAAAAAATAGTGAAGATAAATATATAGCTTTAGTATATAATACTATTTTAGGAGGAGGTGCGAACTCCAAGTTATTCCAAAATGTAAGAGAAAAAGCAAGCCTTGCTTATACAGCAGGCTCCAACTATATAAGACAAAAAAATAATATTTTTATTCGATGTGGAATTGAAATACAAAATCAGAAAAAAGCAATTGATATTATTAAACAACAATTAGAAGATATGAAAAAAGGAGTATTCACTGAGGAAGACTTGCAAAATGCTAAAAATATGATTATATCTACGATAGACTTTATCCCAGATGAACAAGATACTCAAATTAGTTATTATTTTGGACAAGAGTTAATGGGAAAAATCGTCACTCCAGATGAATATAAAGAAAAAGTAAAAGCTATTACTAAAGAACAGGTTGTAGAAATAGCAAACCAAGTAATGCTACACACTATTTATTTTTTGAGAAATGAAGCAAAGGAGGGATAAAGCATGAAAACCATTCAAAATCAAAAAGTAAAAGAAGAAATCATAATAGAAAAATTAGACAATGGATTAAATGTGATGATAATTCCTAAAAAAGGAGTATTAAAAAAATATATTATATGGGGAGCCAACTTCGGCTCTATAGATAATCACTTTATGATAAAACAAGATAGCAAGGAAGTAAAAATTCCAGATGGAGTAGCCCATTTTTTAGAGCATAAATTATTTGAACAAGAAAATGGAACTAATAGTTTAGATGTATTAAGCAGCTTAGGAGTAGATGCTAACGCCTATACGACAAATGACCATACCGCATACTTATTTGAAGCGACAGACCATTTTTATGAAGCTTTAGATGAGTTAATGGATTATGTACAAAAACCATATTTTACAGATGAAAATGTAGAAAAAGAAAAGGGAATTATTTCACAAGAAATTAACATGTATGAAGATGATGCTGAATGGCAGGTTTATATGAATGCCATGAAGTTAATGTATCATGTAAACCCAATCAATATTGATATTGCAGGAAGTGTAGAAACCATTTCCAAAATTGATAAAGAGATATTATATAAAGCATATGATAATTTTTATGATTTGTCCAACATGTTACTTGTAGCTTGTGGAGACTTTGAAAAAGAAGCTATATTAGAAGAAATCAAAAAAAGAGTAATAAAAACAAGCAATCAAAAGGAAATCGAAAGAATATATGAAAAAGAACCAGAAGAAATTGTGAGTAAAGAAAAAACAATAGAAATGGAGGTAAGCCAACCGATGTTTGCAATACGGTTATAAAACAGTACCAAGCATTCGGAAATGATATTGTAAAAAAACATATTGCTGTTGATATATTACTTTATATGTTACTTGGAAAAAGCTCTGAGATGTACCAAATATTGTATCAAAATGGAGAGATAATAGCAAGTCCGTCACTGGATTATGAATTTTCAAAACAATATGCCCATATTTTAATAACAGGAAGAGCAAAAAATCCACAAAAGATAGTTCAGATGTTAAAAGAACAAGTAGAAAAATACAAAAAAAGTGGATTAAATAAAGAACATTTCGAAAGAATTAAAAAGAAAATTTATGGAGACTATATCAGTCAATATAATGATGTAGCAAATATTGCAAGAATGTTTTTATCAGACTATTTCAAAGGAATTGATAGCTTCCAATATTTAGAACAATACAAAGAAGTTACAATTGAATATGTACAACAAGTATTAAAAGAAGTATTTGATGAGGATAAAATGGTTGTATCCATTGTAAAGGGAAAAGAATAATGAAAGAAATTACAATACCACTATTTAATATAAGCATGCAAATAAACCCAGTAGCCTTCACGATTTTTGGCATTCGGGGTTTATTGGTATGCTATTTTTATTGTAGCAAGTCTAGTAATTGCTATGATTACTTATTATAAAAAAGATGGAAAATTTGGAATTCATTATGAAGATATTATTGACTTAGCACTTATCTTAATTCCTATTAGTTTTTTAAGTGCTAGAATTTATTATATTATCTTTAATTTGGATTATTATACAACATGGGAAAGAATAATTCAAATTAAAGATGGAGGGCTTGCTATTTATGGAGGAATAATAGGGGGAGCAATTAGTGCATATTTATTTTGCAAAAAGAGGAAAATTAACTTTTTGAATTTATTAGATTATATTATTCCATGCTTAGCACTTCGGTCAAGCTATTGGAAGATGGGGGAATTTTGTTAATGCTGAAGCCTATGGGAGTGTTACAAATTTACCTTGGAAAATGGGAATACAAACATCTGATGGATTTTTATATGTACATCCTACTTTTTTATATGAATCTATTGCTAACTTTTTGATTTTTTTATGGTTAATAAAATGTTCAAAAAACCGAAAATATTGTGGACAAATAACAGTATGGTATATTATATTATATACGTTTATCCGATTTTTTATTGAGGGATTAAGAAGTGATAGTTTAATGTTAGGAACTTTTCGAATTTCGCAAATTGTATCTATAGTCTTATTTATGGTAGCAATTGCTTTACGAAATAGGTTGAAAAAGATATAAAAATAGTGTATAATGAAATTATGAAAACTGTAAACCAAGCCTCAAAAGCGGTATGCTTTTAGAAAGGAAGAGAACATGGTAGCAGCAATTTTAGGAGGATTTTTTCTATTGTGTATGTGGCTTACAATGATAGCAGTAGGATTGGAGGCAGGAGGGGTTTTTGCTTTTTTTGCTACCTTATTGCTCATTGCTTTTGTTGTCGTAGTAGGAGGAGTGGTAATTTCCATTTTAGGATTTCTTTGGAAAGTCATATTTCCAGATTTCTAATAAGCATTCTTCGGAATGCTTATATTTTTGTTTATTTATGAGAAAATATGTCAAAAAAGTAATAAAAAAATGGTAATTATTACAATAATCCCAATATAACACTAATAATGTCGTACGATTTCTTACAAAATTAGACGTTATTTATTGACGATAGTGTAAAAATATGGTATTTTTGAAGTAACAAACAGAGAAAAATGCCAAAAAGGAGAGTGGTAGCATGCTAAATGATGAAATATGTAAAAAAAGAGATGAGTTGAACAAAAGCATAAAAGATAATGAAGATTACGATACTATATATAAATTAAGTGTGGAATTAGATGAGTTGATTGCAAAATATTATTTACAACAGCAAAAAGAAGAAAAAGACAAAGAAGGAGCTTAAGAAAATATGAAAAATGCAAAAAGAATGTAAGTTAGTAAAAAATGCCAACTTGCATTCTTTTTGTTTTTCTAATAAAAAATATTTGATACGAAAAAGTATTACAAAAGCATGACAGATATATGACGTTTTTAATATTTTTATAAAAAGTACAATAGAATGTTGAAAAATAGGGAGAAATACAATATAATAGTAAAAGGAGGAAGTGAGATTATGGGCAAAATGAAGTATAAGTATAATATGAAGAAGATAATTATATGTGGAATGTTACTTCTTATTATAATGTGCATACCAAAAAACATATTTGGAGCAGTTATTGAGTTGACAGAAAATCCTGAAATGGATGACATCATTAATGAGTTATATAGTTGGTATATGAATCATCCAAGTGCAACAGAAAGTGAATTAGCACAACAGATTGACAATATATGTGGTGGCGATGTTGAAAAAATGAAAAAATTACAACATACATATACCTATAATGGAATAGGGATATGGAATGGAGGTAATTCAGATAGTATTTATTATAGAGCAACCAATATCGTGCTTGAAGCAAAGAAGGATAATTCGCAAATACCAACAGGAGGAAACCAAGATGATCAAGCAAAAATGCTAAAAGAACTTTCCGATATGTCTAGCATTGCCTATGATCAAAATGCAAGTCTAGAAGACTTAAAAAGACTAGAAGCAAAATTAAAAGAATATAAAGATAAATATGGTATTTCGGACTATATGTTAAAAGATATTGCACAAAAAGTAAAAGAAAAATTAAATGCAAAAGGGGAAACAGGACCAACAGTAGCAGATGAAATCTCTGAAAGAGAGGAAGAAAGAGAAGAATATGAAGGAGAATATTCAGGAGGAACGACCCCCGGTCTTTTAGGAAATCCAACTGTTTCTACTTCTCATACATTAGCAGAAATTATAAAAGAAGCACGGAGGATTTTTAGGAAAAGATACTGGAAAATCGAATTTTAGTCAAGCAAATTTAAAAAATGCTTCAAACACCTTATATAATATTTTATTAGGAATTGGAATAGCATTAGCACTAATGATAGGTATGTATTTAGGTATCAAGTTTATGATATCAAGTGCTGAGGATAAGGCAAAAGTAAAAGAAGCTTTAATCCCATATATTGCAGGGTGTGTAGTAGTATTTGGAGCATTTACCATATGGAGATTAGTCATCTTATTATTAAGTGGACTTAGTTAAATAAAAATTAAAGGAATGAGAAAATGAAAAAGATAAAAAAAATAATGATAATTGTTGCTATACTAATGGTAAGTATTTACCAAGTAAATTCATATGCAGGAGCAGTAGCACCAGAGGATAGACCAGGAGGAACAGGAAGTCAAATAACACCAGGGCAAAATCCATATGCTGCAGAAGAACAACGAAGAAAAGAGGAGCAAGAACGACTAGAAAGAGAAAAACGAGAAGAAGAGGAAAGAAGAAGACAGCAAGAACAACAGCAACAGCAACAAGGAACCAGTGATATAAAGTCGGTTATTAATCCAGACGATTACAAACCATCTACATTGACACAGGCTGATGTAGGTGACTTTAGTACCAAGGTGGGAGCTGTACTAGGAGCACTTCGATTATTTGGAACAGCAGTATGTGTAATTTCACTAATGGTAATAGGAATACGTTACATGTTTGCAAGCACACAAGAAAAAGCAAGTTACAAAGAAACCATGGTGCCATACTTAATAGGAGCAGTTATGCTATTTGTTATTCCAACCGTTTTACAAATTATTTTTGACTTAGTAGCAGAAATTCATGACTAAAGAAAAAATATAAAAAAATTATGGTTAATTTTTCATATAAGTATGGACAAATAGTAAAAAAAAAGTTATAATAAATAATAGACCATACTATTAATATGGGATAATATAGTTTTTAATATTCTCTCACAGAAAGTGTTTGAGTAGATAACATAGAAAAAAATATAAAATGATAGGAGGAAAATTATGAAAAAAACAAACAAAATTATTGTAGCATTATGCATTATAGTATCAATTTTGATGATTAGTGTTAGTTCTTTTGCTGACGGAGAAGTTACACCAGGTAGTTTTAGTGCAACAGTTCCAAATAACGTATCAGGAATAACAACATTAGGTAGTAGCATTATTGGAGTAGTTAGGACAGTAGGTGTATTAGTAGCAGTTGTTATTTTGCTAGTGTTGGGTATTAAATACATGATGGGAAGTGCAGAGGAAAAAGCAGATTATAAAAAATCAATGATACCATATTTAGTAGGTGCAGTTTTAGTATTTGCAGCATCAACAATTGCAGGAATTGTATATGATATGGCAATTGCCTTAAATGGTGAATAATATACATTCATATAGAATATAAAAAAATAGAGATTAACGTTCTCTATTTTTTTTACACCTTTATTGCAACTATATTACAAATACATTAAAAATGTAATATTTTCTATGAAAATATTACATTTTTTCACGTTTTCTGCTATAATGATAAGTAGTTATGATTGTGCCTTAAAGGAGGAGAAATATGGGACCATATAATATTCCAAGAAATGTAAAAGACGAGGGAAGAATCTTATTTATATTTACAGGAAAATCAATGATATATACAGCAGTATCTGCAGGAATTGGATTTATCTTTTATTTAATTTTAACAGCCTGTAATATGAAACTTATAGGAATGGTAATTGTAGCA
>CATLGL010000020.1 GCA_949935895.1 uncultured Clostridia bacterium | reverse complement strand
AAAAGATAGAGAAGATTTAGAAAAATATTTTATAAAATACTTGAAACAAAAATGATTTTATGCTAATATAATATTTATAAATAACACAGGGGTATAGTGTCAATGGTTAGCACGATGGTCTCCAAAACCACAAGTCTGAGTTCGAGTCTTAGTACCCCTGCCATGTATATAATAAAAGGGAGTAGCTTTTGAAAATTGCTAATCAACAGACGCGATATTTTATATCTGGTTAGCAAACTTATAAAGATAATAAGTTGAGCGAGACTTTTAGATAAATTTTTTTTTGTTAAAAATTTATTTAAAAGTCTTGCTCTTTTTGTATAATTAAGAAAAAGCAAGCAACAATAAAAAAGATAGGAGAGATGTGATTTGAAAGAAAATTGGTTTTCAAAAACAATTGAACAAACAAAGCAAGAACTACAAACAGATTTAGAAAAGGGATTAACAAGTGAACAAGTAAGTAGTAAGCAGCAAGAATATGGATTAAATGAATTAAAAGCAAAAAAGAAAAAATCCTTATTACAAAAATTTATAGAACAATTTAAAGATTTTACTATTTTAGTGTTAATTGTAGCAGCTATTGTATCTGGTATTGTTGGTATATCAGAGGGAGAAGGCATTACCGATACAATTATTATTTTAATAGTGGTTATTTTAAATGCTATTATTGGCGTAGTACAAGAATCAAAAGCAGAAAAATCATTAGAAGCATTACAAAAATTAAGTGATCATGCTTCTAAAGTTATTCGAAATGGAAAATTAGAAATTGTTGCATCAAAGCTATTAGTACCAGGGGATATTGTAGTATTAGAAACAGGAGATTATATTCCAGCAGATTTACGAATCATAGAAGCAGTTAATTTAAAATCACAAGAAGCAGCATTAACAGGAGAATCTGTTCCTGTAGAAAAACAAATAGAAACGATTAAAGATGAGAAAATAGGAATAGGAGATAGAACGAATATGCTATTTTCTTCAAGCCTAGTTACCTATGGAAGAGGAAAAGGAATTGTTGTAAATACAGGAATGAACACAGAGGTTGGTAAGATTGCAAGTATGTTAGAAAATACAGAAGAGACAATAACACCATTACAAGAAAAACTAAATAGTTTAGGTAAAACATTAGGAGTAGCAGCTTTAGCAATTTGTGCAATTATTTTTCTTATAGGATTATTATATGGAAAAGAACCAATTCACATGTTTATGACAGCGGTTAGTTTAGCAGTAGCAGCAATTCCAGAAGGATTAGTAGCAGTATCTACAATTGTTCTTGCAATAGGTGTACAAAAAATGGTAAAGAAAAATGCAATTGTAAAGAAATTACCAGCTGTAGAAACTTTAGGAAGTGCTAGTGTAATTTGTTCAGATAAAACAGGAACATTAACACAAAATAAGATGACAGTGAAAAAGTTATATTACAATAATACCATATTAGATATAGAAGATATTGGGCAAATTAATGAAGAAGCAAAGCAATTAGTATTAGCAAGTATGCTTTGTAATGATACTAAAATTGCACCAGATTTAATACTAAAAGGTGATCCAACAGAAACAGCATTAGTAGATATGGCATTTAAACTAAAGTTTGAACCTGCCGTTTTCGAGCAAATGCCACGTGTAGAAGAAATACCTTTTGATTCAGATAGAAAACTAATGACAACAGTTCATAAAGTAGGAGAAAAATATGTTGTTTATACCAAAGGTGGTGTAGATGAGCTCCTTTCACATTCTATAGGTTATAAGATAATAGGAGAAATAAAATACGATTTAGAAAATTTTAAAAAAGAAATCCAAAACAATAATACAAAAATGGCAAAAGAGGCTCTAAGAGTATTAGCAGTTGGATATAAAGAGCTAGATCACATGCCACAAAAACAAGAAATGAAAGAACTTGAAAATAATTTGATTTTTATTGGTATGGTAGGAATGATTGATCCACCAAGACAAGAAGCAAAGTTAGCAGTAGAGAAATGCAAGAAAGCTGGTATTAAAACAGTTATGATAACAGGTGATCATAAAATTACAGCTATTGCCATTGCAAAGGCATTAGGTATATTAGAACAAGAAACAGAAGCAGTAACAGGTGCAGAATTAGAAGAAATGACAGATGAAGAATTAACAAAAAATATTAGAAATTATTCTGTATATGCTAGAGTTTCTCCAGAACATAAAGTACGTATTGTAAAAGCATGGAAAGCACAAGGTGAAATTGTTGCAATGACAGGTGATGGTGTAAATGATGCACCAGCTCTTAAAACAGCAGATATTGGTTGTGCTATGGGGATGGTAGGAACAGATGTTGCAAAAGAAGCAGCAGATGTTATTTTAACAGACGACAATTTTGCTACTGTAGTATCAGCAGTAGAAGAAGGAAGACGTATTTATGATAATATTTTAAAAGCAATTCAATATTTACTATCAAGTAATGTAGGAGAAATTATTGTATTATTTGTTGCAATTTTAATAACACCACTTCTTGCTAAGTGGTTTGGAATTACCAATATTAGTGCATTAGAACCATTACTTCCTATTCACATTTTATGGATTAATTTAGTAACAGATGCATTACCAGCATTAGCATTAGCATTTGATCCAGCAAATCGAGATATAATGAAACATAAACCTAAAGATGCTAAAAAAGGAATTTTTACCAAAGGAATGGTATGGAGAATTGTTTATCAAGGAATTATGATAGGAGTGTTAACATTAATCGCATTTTTTATAGGGCTTGCAACACCAAACATTGAAGGAACGCCAGAATATATTGAACATGTAAAAATCGAAATAGGGCAAACAATGGCATTTTCAGTTTTAGCCTTATCACAACTTGTACACGTATTTAATATAAGAGATAACAGGAATTCTATTTTTAAAACAAAGCTATTTAATAATATAAAACTGATTTTAGCCATTGCAGTATCTGCATTACTAATGATTACGATTTTAGTAATACCAGGATTAAGACAAATTTTTAGTATTTGGGCATTACCAACAGAAAATATCATTGAAGTAATTTGTTTGGTTTTTGCACCAATTGTAGTTGTAGAAACAGTTAAACTATTACGAATCAATACTACAAAAGACGAATAAAATAAAATTTAAAAAACTACTATCAAAATAAAACATTTTGGTGTATAATAATATCGTAATCGACAAAATACAAAAAAGGGGAACAAAAGTGATATACGATTTTATGGAAGTAACACCAAAATTAAATAGAAAAAAAGTGATAATAGCCATTATAATAGCAAGTGTTATTGTAATGGCTATTGGTGGTGCTATTTTTTATTGGAGATTATCAAAACAACCCAATCATGCAGTAGAAGAAAATGATAATATAGCATTAGAACAAAATAATACAGAAAACAAAAAACAAAAGCATGTAGCAAGCGTTAATTTTTCACCTGTTTTTTCAGAACAAGCCAAGGCGAGGTTAGCTAACATTTATCATTCAGAGGAAAAGACAGTATATTTAACATTTGATGATGGTCCATCGAAAACAGTAACTCCACTTATATTAGATTTGTTAAAACGAGAAAATATAAAAGCAAGTTTTTTTGTACTTGGTTCAAGAGTAGAATTAAATCCTAATATTGTAAAAAGAGAATATGAAGAAGGACATTTTATTGCAAACCACGGATATTCTCACATATATTCGAATATTTATAGTAATGTGGAAGCAGTACTTGGAGAATATAATAAAACACAACAAGCAATTCAAAACGCATTGGGAATAGAATATAATGGACACTTATTTCGATTTCCAGGAGGTTCAACAGGAGGAAAGTATCATAATACTAAAAATGAAGCAAAAGGAGTACTACAGGCAAATCAAATTGGGTACATTGATTGGAATGCTTTAAGCAGTGATGCAGCAGGAGCAAAAACAAAAGAAGCATTATTAGAAAATGTTAAAGAAACAGTAGGACAGAAAAAGACAGTAGTTATTTTGATGCATGATGCAGGAGATAAAATACTAACATATGAGGTATTACCAGAAGTGATTGCTTATTTAAGAGAACAAGGTTATGTTTTTAAAAATTTTTACGATATCATGGACTAGACTCTTGACAGATTTAAAATTTAGCAATAAAATAAGTAAGACAAAAATACAATAGAAAAAAAGGAGGAGTTTTATGCCACTTGTAACAACAAAAGAGATGTTTGAAAAAGCAATGAAAGAACATTATGCAATTGGTGCATTTAATGTAAATAATATGGAAATTATACAAGGCATCATTGATGCTGCAAAAGAAGAAAAATCACCAGTAATATTACAAGCATCTTCAGGAGCTATTAAATATGCAAGAATTGGATATTTAATGAAAATGATTGAAGCTGCAGTAGAGGAGGCACCAGAAATTCCAATTGCTATTCACTTAGACCATGGACCAGATTTTGAAACTTGTAAAATGTGTATTGATGCAGGATTTACTTCAGTTATGATTGATGGTTCAAAATATGAATTTGAAGAAAATATTGCACTTACTAAACAAGTAGTTGATTATGCACATGCACATGGTGTTGTAGTAGAGGCAGAGCTTGGAAAATTAGCAGGAGTAGAGGATGATGTTAATGTATCAGAAAGTGATGCCATGTATACAGATCCAATACAAGCAAAAGAATTTGTGGAAAAAACAGGTTGTGATTCATTAGCAATTGCCATAGGAACTAGCCATGGAGCATATAAATTTAAAGGAGAAGCAAAACTTAGATTTGATATCTTAGCAAAAATTAAAGAATTAATTCCTAATACACCAATTGTACTACATGGGGCATCTACTGTTATTCCAGAATTAGTACAAATGTGTAACGAATATGGTGCAGATATACCAGGCGCAAAAGGAGTACCAGATGAAATGCTACACCAAGCAAGCATAAAAGGAGTATCAAAAATCAATGTCGATACAGACTTAAGACTTGCTATGACAGCACAAATTAGAAAAGTATTTGCAACAGAGCCAGCTACATTCGATCCAAGAAAGTATTTACAGCCAGCAAAAGAAGAAATTAAAAAAACAGTACAACACAAAATAAAAGAGGTATTTAGCTCTAGTAACAGAGCATAAATATAAATTAAAATAATTAAAGAAGGGGAGAAAAAAATGAAAAAACTAACCAAATTAGGATTATTAGCAGTTATTATGCTAGTAACAGTAATGCTTTTAACAGGATGCGGAAACAACGCATTAAATCAAGGTTCAAAAGATGAAGACAGTGTAGAAGGATTAGCTGTATATACAGCAGAAGAAACACCTGATTATACAACTTTTGACCAAATGGAAGGAATTGAATTAAAATATCCATCAAACTATGTTTCAGTAGGAAAAGAAAGTTTACCAATGTTCATGGATCCAGATGTATTAGGAGCAACTATTAACATTGTAACATCAGCATTCCCTAGTGCAATGTCATTTGAAGGATATGTAGATGCTTCTATTCCAGGACTTAAACAACAAATGAAAATTGACGGAGACATTAAAAAAGAATATATTAACTTAAATGGAAGAAAAGCAGCAAGATTAGATTATGTTGCAGTTACAGAAGGAAAAAGAATGAATGTTACACAAATTTTAATTAAAAAAGATAATAAAGCATATGTATTAACATTAGGTGCTTTAGAAACAGATAAAGAAACAGTTAGTCCAAAATTTGAAAAAATTATTAAATCATTTAAATAAAAAAAGTGGCTTTGCCACTTTTTTTATTATATAGGAAAATGGAATATTTTTATATACACAACAAGCTTATTTAGCATAGTCTGCCCAAAGAAAAGCTCTATTTATTCATATTGTTTGTTTTTTAAAGCTCGTTCTACTGTTCGATTAGCATCTTTTTTTGCAAGTTCTTGTCTTTTATCATATAATTTTTTACCTTTTCCAATGCCAAGTTCTAATTTTACAAAGCTTCCTTTAAAATATAAACTCATAGGAACAAGAGAATAACCTTTTTGCTTTGTTAAACCAATTAAACGATTGATTTCACGTTTATTTAACAACAATTTTCGGTTACGTAAAGGATCTTTATTAAAAATATTTCCATATTCGTAAGGACTAATATGCATACCTAAAATATAAGGTTCGCCATTTTTTATAATGGCATAACTATCTTTTAGATTTACTTTACCTAGACGAATTGATTTTATTTCAGTGCCAGTTAAAACAATACCAGCTTCTATAGTGTTTTCAATAGTATAATTATGTTTGGCAGTAGGATTTTTAGCAATAAGAGATGACATAATGATTCTCCTTTTATAAATTTGTTACTATTATACCATAAAAACATATCAATAGAAAAGGAAATTTTAAAATATGTATTGGTCGATAGCAATATCGACCAAAAAAATTACCATTAGTCATTATTAGTATATTCATTTTTATTTTGCATTGCATAATACCAAACAAGAGCAACAATGGCAAGTGCTGCAATACCTAAAATAAGCCAAGTCCAAGTATTGGCAGTCATTCCCATAATAGTTGCGTCATTAGAAGTTCTTGTGGCACGATATCCATTATTATTAGCTAAATTATCATTTCTTGTCATGTCTTTTGTCAAACCACGTGCACCATCATTAACACTTTGTCCAATATCTCTTGCACCATTACCAATAGCATCTCCAACATCTTCTACACCTTTCGTAATTGTATCTCCAGCATCTCTTATTACAGTACCTGCACCATCAACAACATTTTTTAATGTATTTCCAGATTTATTCATAGAATCTTGTAATTCATTTGTAGCAAAAACAAGAGAAGTAGTTAACATTAAAGTAATAGCAAGGATAATAGCAAAAATTTTCTTTGTCATATTTTTATACCTCCTTAAAAAGTTCATATATTATAGAAAAACTGTAACATAGCTTTTTTACAATATATTAGTGCGCGAAAATAGATATAATTCTTATTTCGCTTTTAAAACTAATAATAGTATGAATTTTTTTCGAAAAAATATCCATAAAAAAATAGACTATAATGGTAAAAAAAAGAAAAAATAAAAAGAAGATACCAATTATCTCCTTTTTTGTAAAATATTATTTTCAAAATTAGTGTTTTAAACGAATGATAATAGCAATACCTAGTAATACTAATAAAATACCAATTACAATCAATATAATATTGATAATATTATTAAGACCAAGTTCTGCTTCTGGTAACTGATTTAAACTAGTTGATGATATATTGGTAGAAGTATTTGTTTGTGAAGGTGCTAAAGTATCTGTTGTAGAAGGATCTTCTGTATTATTAGTAAAATCATCAGAAACAGTATTAGTAGAAATATTATTACCAATAGTAGTATTATTAGTTAAATTCATATTAACAGAAGTTGCTTTTACAAAAACAGGCATAAAAAAAGTTAATATGATTAAAGTAATAAATATAATTCGAATTGATTTTGACATTGTTATTCCCTCCAATAATTTTTTCTATTGTATGTATTTATGATATAATAATACACAAAAATAAGATAAAAGTCTATACTATTTTACAAAAAATAGAAAATAAATTTCTTTACATATGAGCAATAATATGATAATCTATTTAAAATATGTAAAAAGATAGGGTGATAAGATGAAAAGAACAAAGCTAGCAGATAGAGAGTTACCAACTTATACCAAAGGAGAAGAAATTGCTAATATGGTAACACATATTGTTGGAGCTGTTATGGGAGTAGTGGCAATTGTATTATGTAGTATAAAAGCAAAAAACGCATATGGTATTGTAGGAGGGGTTATTTTTGGAGTATCAATGCTAATTTTATATACAATGTCTAGTGTATATCATGGATTAAGTTCTAAAGTCAAAGGGAAAAAAGTTCTACAAGTATTAGACCATTGCACAATTTTTTTATTGATTGCAGGTTCTTATACTCCATTTGCATTATGTACATTAAGAGAATATGATATTGAACTCGGTTGGATTATTTTTGGTGTTATTTGGGCAGTTGCTATTTTAGGAATTGTATTAAATGCGATTGATTTGAAAAAATATAAAGTTTTTTCTATGGTATGCTATTTAACAATGGGATGGTGCATCATAGTAAAAATTAATGTATTACCAGTTTTGTTAGGAATGAAGGGATTTATTTTGCTACTAACTGGAGGAATTATTTATACATTAGGAGCAGTATTTTATGGAATTGGCAGAAAGCATAAATATATTCATACAGTTTTTCACATATGTGTACTACTAGGTAGCCTTCTACAGTTTCTTTGTATATGGTTATATGTGGTATAAATTTAGATAAAAAATAAAGGAAAAAGATTATGTATTATATATATATGTTACGATGTGAAGACGAATCAATTTATACAGGAATTACAGTTGATATACAAAGACGAATGCAGGAGCATTTCCAAAAAAATAAAAAATGTGCTAAATATACCTTTAGACATTCTGCTAAAAAATTAGAATGTGTTTGGAATACAGATACAAGAGCAAATGCGTCTAAATTAGAATATGCAATTAAAAAATTAAAAAAAACGCAAAAAGAGGAACTTATTTTAATGCAGGATTTAAGTAAGATACTAGGAATTGAAAAAGAAAATTATGAGTTAGAAATAGAATATCAAAAGTGTTTTAAGAATAATGCTAATTCGTCTATAATGAATAAAGAATAGGAAAAAAGAAATAATAAAAGGAAAGAATTCTGTAACATACAAAAATCAACAATATTTTTCTAGTTAAAATATTGACCATAAAAATAGTTTATGTTATGATAATGTATGTAAAATTTTTGTTTGAAAAATTGAAAGGAGAAACATATGAAAAAAATAGTAAAATTAAGTTTAGTATTATTAATGATAATTGGAATGACAGTAAATGTATATGCAGCTAGTTGTACAGTAAATTTACAACCTTCAAAAAAAGAAGTTAAGGTAAATGAAGAGGTCGTAATTGATGTTGTATTAGCTAATGTACAAGATAGTAAGGGAATGATTTCTTTAACAGCCACTTTAGACTATGATAGAAATAGTTTAACATTTGTTAAAATAGAAGGACAAAATACATGGAAACCTTCTTATAATGATGAAAACGGAAAAATAGCAGCCGAAAGAGAGGATTATGCAAAAGGAAGTGAAACCATTTTTAAAGTGACATTTAAAGTAAAAGAACAAAGTGAGAAAAATATAGGTATTACATTAAAAGATATTATATTTTCAAATGGAGACCAAGATATAGATGCAATTAGTGCAACAACAAAAGTTGAATTAGGAGAAGGAGCATCAAACCCTAATCCTAATCCAAACCCAAATCCAAACCCAAACCCTAATCCTGGAACCAATACAATACCAGGGACAGATACTAATACTATTATCGATGTAGGTGGAAATAATAATACTAATAAAACTAATACCATTGGAGATATGACAACTAAAAATGAAAAATTACCTCAAACAGGAGATATGGATGTTGTATTATTTGCAATAGGTGGGGTAGCAGCACTAACAGCAATATTTTTTGTTAAAGTAAAAATAATTGATAAAAATATGAAGAACTAGGTAATAGAATAAAACTTACAAAAAAGTAGTTAGAAAAGAGTTAATTTCTAACTACTTTTTCATGTTAAAATAAGCAAAAATATTGACAGAGCAACTTTCAAATGATAAGATACAAACAATAGTTTTTGTAAAAATAATAGTATAAATAAAACAAACAAAAAAGTATGTGACCAATTTGTGTAAAAGAAAAATAATTAAAGTTAGAAATTTTGAATTCGCCAGACGCTTGGCAAATTTATTAGAGAACATAGGAAAAGTATAAAAATATGATAAAATAAATTAAATTTAGGAGGTGCTAATGTGGAAAATGGAATAATCGATAATGAAAACAATATAATTTTTTATACTGATGAAGATAACAACGTGAAAATCGAAGTAATATTAGAAAATGAAAATGTTTGGTTGACCCAGAATTCATTAGCAAAATTATTTGATACAACAAGAAATAATATAACAATGCATATAAAAAATATATTTACTGATGAAGAATTAGAAATAGAATCAGTTAGTAAGGAAAACTTACTAACTGCAAATGATGGTAAAAAGTATAAAACAAAACTGTATAATTTAGACATAATAATATCTCTTGGATATCGTGTAAAATCAATTCGAGGTACTCAGTTTAGAATATGGGCAAATAAATTAATTAAAGACTATTTAATCAAAGGATATAATATCAATAGTGATAGATTTAAAAATAATGGTGGAGGAGTATATTTTGAAGAACTATTAGAGAAAATTAGAGATATCCGTTCATCAGAAAAAGTATTTTGGAGAAAAATTTTAGATATTTATGCAACAAGTGTTGATTATGATGCAAACAATGAATTAACAAAAGAATTTTTTAAAACAATTCAAAACAAAATGCATTATGCTACACATGGAAACACTGCAGCAGAAGTTATTTATAATAGAGTAGATAGTAATAAAGAAAATATAGGATTAACAAATTTTAAAGGAGATATTCCAACAAGAAGTGAAACTGAAATTGCTAAAAATTATTTAACAGAAGAAGAACTTAAAATTCTAAATAGAATGGTATCAGCATATTTAGATATAGCAGAAATTAATGCATTAAGCATGCATACAATGACAATGAAGGACTGGACAAATGAATTAGATAATTTTTTAAAAATGACTAGAAAAGATATATTAAATAACAAGGGGAAAGTATCTCACGAGGAAGCATTAGAAAAAGCTCATAGAGAATATGATAAGTATATGCAAAATCATTTAACACAGGCAGAAAAAGACTATTTGAAAATAATGGGTGAAGATCTAAAGAAATTAAAGTAACAGAATGTAAAATAAGATTATAGTGTCGGTGTAAATTCAACACAAAGAAAAATTTTAGAGTTGATAAAACAAAACCAAAATATAACTCAAAAAGAAATAGCATCTAACTTAAAAACTACTGTAAGAACGATAGAAAGAAACGTTAATATTCTGAAAGAAAAAGAAATATCAAAAAGAGTAGGAACGGATAAAGTAGGATATTGGAAAATTAAAAAATGAATAGGAAAAAAGTTATTATGGAAGAAAAATTAGAACTAAAAATATTAGATAAAGATGAAGAAGAGTTTGCTTTATGTAATGAGAATGGAGATATACTTACAAGATTTTCAGTTGAGTATGAGAGAGAAAAAGCTATTATAAGTTATGATACAAAACCAGATTTCCAAAATAAGGGGTATGCTAGCAAAGGATTAAACTTATTGAAAAAGAAATTATTTGAAAGTAATAAAGTTTTTATATTAGAGTTAATAAATTTATCAGGTGAATATAGTCAGAAGGTTGCTGAAAATGCAGAGTTTTTCCCACGTGGTATTAGTTTGAATTGCTATCAAACAATTCATCCATATGCAGAAGAAATATTAGAAAGGCAAATGGCATCTATTAATACAGAAGATAGTAGATGTAAAAAAATATTGGAAAAGATACGAGGTATGAGAAAAATGCAAAATAAAGCTAAGCAAAAATTAGCAGATGAATTAGATAGACTAAGAAGAGAAAATGAAGGAGACCTAGATGAAGAATACAGACAAAGAATAGAAAAGAGAATAAAACATTTAGAAAAGATAGTAGATAACTCGATAGAAAGAGAGTAAATGGTAAAAAATAAAGTTTGTGACCTAATTCGTGTAAAGCCATTTTATGTAAATGATTTTGAATTTAAAAAATGCAAATTACACGAATTTTCGTGGTTGATAGTAATCACTTTTTAGGTCACAGAGGAGGAAAAAATGTTTAAATTACACTCAGAATATAAGCCAACAGGCGACCAACCAAAAGCAATAGAATATTTAAGTAAAGGAATAATGGAAGGCAAGAAATTCCAGACACTTCTAGGGGTTACAGGCTCACGGAAAAACTTTCACAATGGCAAATATTATACAAAAAGTGCAAAAACCAACACTCGTTTTAGCACACAATAAGACACTAGCAGGGCAACTATATTCAGAATTCAAAGAGTTCTTTCCAGAGAATAACGTTGAATACTTTGTAAGTTATTATGACTATTATCAACCAGAAGCATATATTGCCTCATCTGACACTTACATTGAAAAGGACTCTTCTATCAATGATGAAATTGATAAACTTCGCCATTCGGCAACCGCATCATTATTTGAAACCAAAGATGTCATTATTGTATCTTCAGTATCTTGTATTTATGGATTGGGAGACCCAATTGATTATGAAAATATGATTATATCACTTCGTCCTGGAATGAAAAAAACAAGAGATGAGATTTTAAAAAAATTGGTTACAATGCAATATACAAGAAGTGAATTAGATTTTAAAAGAGGAACATTTCGAGCAAAAGGCGATATTATTGAAATTTATCCATCTGATGAGAATGAAAAGGGAATTCGAGTTGAATTGTGGGGAGACGAGGTTGAAAAAATATCAGAAATTAATCCTTTAACAGGTAAAGTAATTAGTATTCGTAACCATATTATGATTTTTCCTAATTCTCACTATGTAACATCAAGTGATAAAATGGAAAGAGCAATTCATACGATTGAACAAGAATTAGAAGAAAGAATTAAATATTTTAAAGATAATAATAAATTAATTGAAGCACAGAGGATTGAAGAAAGAACAAATTTTGATATTGAAATGATGAAAGAAACAGGATTTTGCCAAGGAATTGAAAACTATTCAAGACATATAAGTGGAAGAGAGGCAGGAAGTGCCCCATTTACATTATTAGATTATTTACCAAAAGACTTTTTACTATTAGTTGATGAGTCTCATGCGACTATTCCACAGGTAAGAGGTATGTATAATGGTGATAGAGCAAGAAAAGAATCTTTGGTACAATATGGATTTAGACTTCCATCTGCACTAGATAATAGACCTTTACAATTTGAAGAATTTGAAAATAAAATTAACCAAGTAGTATTTGTTAGTGCGACACCAGCCGATTATGAGAAGGAACATTCAAAGGATAATGTGGTAGAACAAATTATACGCCCAACAGGATTATTAGATCCTGAAATTGAAGTAAGACCAGTTGAAAACCAAATTGATGATTTGCTTGGTAGAATTCGTGAACGAGTAGAAAAGAACGAAAGAGTACTAGTAACAACCTTAACAAAAAAAATGGCAGAGGATTTAACAAGTTATTTAGCTAGTTTAGATATTAGAGTGAGATATATGCATTCTGAAATTAAAGCATTAGAAAGAATGGAAATTATACGTGATTTACGTATTGGAGAATTTGATGTATTAGTTGGTATCAACTTATTAAGAGAAGGTTTAGATATACCAGAAGTATCATTAGTTACAATTTTAGATGCAGATAAAGAAGGGTTTTTACGTTCAGAACGTTCTTTAATTCAAACAATAGGACGTGCAGCAAGAAATACAGAAGGTAAGGTTATAATGTATGCAGATGAATTAACAGAATCAATGGAAAAAGCAATTGCAGAAACTAATCGTAGAAGAAAAATTCAAAGCGAATATAATAAAGAACATGGTATTACACCAATGACGATTAAAAAGTCAGTAAGGGATACCATTAAGGCAACAATTGTAGAAGATATAGGTGCAGAATATGAAATTAAGAAGGATGAAGATATCAAGGATATTATAGAAAAATTAACAGATGAAATGTTAAAACATGCAGGAAATATGGAATTTGAAAAAGCAGCAGAAATTCGCGATAAGATAAAAGAATTGGAAAAATTACTATAAAGTGTTATAACGTAGTATGCAACCCCGTTTATAGGGGTTGCATACTACGTTGTTCCTGTAATTGGTATTTTACAAGCTGTAAAGTCCAGCCTGTAATCGTTCCAGAAGAATCCCGGATGGGAAACAGAAAGGATTGATGACCGAACGCATGTGAATAGCCAAAGCTAATTGCATTCTGATGAGAAATTCCAGAGATATTAACAGATATCTCTTTCTTATCAGGATGACTATTCACTAGTTCCCGTATTACCCTTCCTAAATCCTGTTCACATTTCGGATAGTTAGAACCATCCAATTCTGCTAATATTTTTTGCATGTGTCTTCCTCCTTATAAGCTAATAGCTATATTCATTACTATTTTAACACATTATGCTTAATTATGCAACTAAACTTATTGTGCTTTGAAAAAATGTATGATACAATAGCGACAAATGAAAAGGAGAGATAAAATGAAAATAGGATTAGATATAGATGGGGTTATTTTAAATACAGAGAATGAGATTAGAGTAAGAAGTGAATTGTATGATTTATTAGAATTACATAAAAAAGGAACAATTACACCAGAAGGATTTTTAGAAGAGGAGCGATATGATTGGACAAAGGAGGAAGTGATTGATTTTAGAAAAAAATACTTAATAGAAGCGTCAAAAGCAACAAGTCTTATGCCAGGAGCAAAACAAATCATTGAATTATTACAAAAAGAAGGACATGAACTAATTATTATTACAACAAGAGGACTTTCAGTAAAAGAAATGAAACAGGCAGGTTTAGACAAATTAGAAGAATATCATTTAACATTTGATAAATATTTTTGGGAACAAGAAAGTAAATTAGATATATGTAAACAAGAAAAAGTAGATATTATGATAGATGATAAACCTACAATATGTAAAAATATATCAGCAAATAAAATAAGAACACTTTATTTTAGAGATGTGAATAGAGAAAAATTAGAAGAAAATGAATATCTAAAAGAGGTAAACAATTGGGGAGAAGTTTATCGCTATATTTATAATTTAAATATGGAGGAAAAATAAGACTTATGAATAATAGACAAAAATATATTCGAAATTTTAGTATTATAGCACATATTGACCATGGAAAATCGACATTAGCAGATAGACTAATAGAGATGACAGGAGTACTTTCTAAACGCGAAATGGAAAGCCAAGTGTTAGACAACATGGAATTAGAAAAAGAAAGAGGTATTACTATAAAATCGCAAGCAGTTAGAATGATGTATCACGCTAAAGACGGAAATGAATATACCTTTAATTTAATTGATACACCAGGACATGTAGATTTTAATTATGAAGTGTCAAGAAGTCTTGCAGCATGTGATGGAGCTATTTTAGTAGTTGATTCTAGTCAAGGGGTAGAGGCACAAACGCTTGCGAATGTTTATCTTGCATTAGATAATAATTTAGAAATTTTACCAGTTATCAATAAAATTGACTTGCCAAATGCAAGACCAGATGAAGTAAAGAAGGAAATTGAAGATATTATTGGAATTCCTGCTATGGAAGCTCCTTGTATTTCTGCAAAATCGGGCTTGAATGTAGAAGAGGTATTAGAAAAAATAGTAAGAGATATACCAGCACCTGTGCGGAGATGAAAACTCAGAATTAAAATGTTTAATTTTTGATTCTTTTTATGACAATTATAAAGGTGCAATTGCCTATGTTCGAGTAGTAGATGGTAAAGTAAAAGTAGGGGACGAAATAAAGTTAATGGCAACAGGAAAAGTGTTTAATGTGACAGAAGTAGGATATTTTGAGCCAGGTACTTATATACAAGCAAGTGAACTTTTAGCAGGAGAAGTTCGGCTATATTGCAGCAAGTATTAAAAATTTATCAGATGTTCATGTAGGAGATACTATTACTCTAAATGATAAACCAGCAAAAGCACCATTAACAGGATATAAAAAAGTAAATCCAATGGTATATTGTGGCTTATATCCAGTAGATGGAAGTGATTATGAAAATTTAAAAGTAGCGTTGGAAAAATTAAAATTAAATGATGCAGCTCTTCAATATGAGCCAGAAACGTCTACTGCATTAGGATTTGGATTTCGATGTGGATTTTTAGGACTATTACATTTAGAAATTATTGAAGAAAGACTAGACAGAGAATTTGATTTAAGTCTTATTACAACATCGCCATCAGTT
>CATLGL010000019.1 GCA_949935895.1 uncultured Clostridia bacterium | reverse complement strand
GTATATGAAGGACTTATCAAATAAAATGATAATACATCAAAGAAAAGATGGAATAGAGTTTTTGCAATTTCGTAGATTATTAGAATATCCAGAGATTGTTCATTGCTATACGTTAAAAGCGAATGATTTTAATATAGCAGGAAACGATACATATGAAGAAAAAAAGGACATAGTTGATACCAATTATACCATATTGGCAAAGGCTTTACAAATACCAAAACAAACGATATTACGCCCATATCAAGACCATACGGATGTAATAAAATCGGTAAAAATGCCATATAATAATATTACCATTTTTCCAAAAGAATTAATGAAAGTGGATGGATTAATTACAAATCAAAAACATATAGCTTTTTCTTTAAGTTATGCAGATTGTACACCAATTTACTTATATGATCCTGTTAAAAAAGTAATTCGGAAATATTCATTCTCGGTTGGCAAGGAACATTAAAAGGAATTGGAAGAATTGCAGTAAAAAGAATGATAGAAGAATATGAGTGCCAACCAAAAGATATACTTTGTTTGTTTGGTCCACATATTCATAAGTGCCATTTTGAAGTAGGAAAAAAAGTAGCACAAGACTTTAAAAAACAATATAGCAATATGAAGGAAATTGACCAAATCATAACCTATACAGGTATGGTACAAGAAGAGGAAAAGTATCATATTGATACAACAAAAATCAATGAAAATTTAATGTTAGAAATGGGATTATTAAAGCATAATATCATAGATAGTGAAATTTGTACAGTATGCCATAGTGATAACTTGCATTCTTATCGAGCACAAAATAAAGCAGCAGGAAGAAATACAGCTATTATGGGATTAAGAGAAGAATATGATAAAATGGGATAGAGATAAAAAATAATAAGCTAAAAGACACGAGAACTAATAATTGGAAAGGAGAAAAAAGATGAAATATCCAGAAAATTTAAAAATAGGAGATACAATAGGAATTTGTGCACCCTCTAAAGGATGTGATGATTTAGAAAAAATTCAGAAATTAGAAAAAGCAATAAAACAATTAAAAGATATTGGGTATCAAGTAATTGAGACAAATAGTGTTAGAAAGGATAAACAAGGAAGAAGTGCATCTGCTAAAATAAGGGCAGAAGAATTTATGGAATTATGGAATAACAAAGAGGTAAAGTTGATTATTTATGCAGGTGGGGGAGATTTTCTAATGGAAATGTTAGATGAAATCGATTTTGAAGCTTTACAAAATAGCACTCCAAAATGGACACAAGGATTTTCTGATATTACACATATAAGTTTTTTATTAAATACTATTTGTGATATACCAAGTATCTATTGTGAAAACATAAAAGATTATGGCATGACACCTCTTTATCAAAATTTAATACATAGCTTACAAATAGCATCGGGAAAAGAGTTAATTCAAACCTCATTTGAAAAGTATCAAGAAAACATAGAGGATAATATAGATGGAACCTACAATTTAACTACCCCAGTAGAATGGAAAAACATAACAGGGCAAGAAGAAATTGTAATGGAAGGAAGAGCCTTGGGAGGTTGCATAGATTGTATTGATACATTAATGGGAACCAAGTTTGACCAAGTAAAAGAATATATTGAAAAATATAAACAAGATGGAGTTATATGGTTTCTAGAAGCTTATGAAATGAATACCCCTTTGTTACAAAGAATTTTATGGAAAATGAAACATGCAGGTTATTTTAAATACTGTAAAGGGATTATATTTGGAAGACCATATATTATGCGAAGGGATTATGAAATAAGTGAAAAACAAGCCATACTAGATGCAATAGGTGATTTAAAAATTCCTATTATAATGGGAGCAGATATTGGTCATATGCCACCACAGTTAGCCATAGCACAAGGAGCAATTTTAAAAATTACTTCAAAAAATGGAAAAGGAGCTGTATCAACATATTTAAAATAAAAGGAGAAGAAAATGTTTGAAGCATGGGAAGAATTAGAGCAATCGATGGTAGCATGTAAAAAATGTAAATTATGTGAAAATAGAACGAATATTGTATTTGGTTCAGGAAATAAGCAAGCAAGCATTATGTTTATAGGAGAAGGACCAGGAGCAGACGAGGATAGACTTCGGAGAGCCATTTGTAGGAAAAGCAGGAAAACTTATGAATATGGCATTTGAAGGAATCGGCATTAATCGAAAAGAGTTATATATTGCAAATGTAGTAAAATGTAGACCACCCAATAATCGTAATCCAGAAGCAGATGAAGTAGAGGCATGTCTTAACTATTTACGAAATCAAGTAATGTTAGTAAAACCTAAAATTATCGTTTTACTAGGAAGTGTTGCATTAAAAAACATTTTAGGAAACGAATATGGAATAACAGCAGCAAGAGGAAAATGGATAGAAAAAAAAGGAATATGGTATATGCCAACATGGCATCCAGCAGCACTTTTAAGAGATGATAATAAAAAAATAGAATTTTGGAAGGATTTGAAGGAAGTGAAAAATAGAATGGAGCAAATGTACTAAAAGCTTCACAAAATGAAAAAAGGACTAGGCTTTTTTCAAGGTTAGTAGAATTGGAGTTTATTTTTATACAAGATACTTCAATTCTTTTTTAGATATATAAATTCCATAACCAAACAAGTATAATCTTCAAAGTAGTACTCTTAAAAAGAACAAATAAGTCATAACACTTGGTCAGGGGAATTGACTTTCTGTTTGGTTCATAATAAAATAAGAATAGTAAAATTTTAGGAAGTAAAAAGGAAGTTATAGAAAAATGATAAAAAATTTTTTTGGACATTTCAGAAATATAATGCTGCATAAATGGCTTGTATTTTGCTTGTGTTGTAGAGTAGGGCTTCCATTTCGAGGATTGGTACATGATTTATCCAAATTTTCTCCTACAGAATTTTGGCAAGGAGTAAAATATTATCAAGATGGAAAAAGAAGTCCTATTCAATATGCCAAGGAGGATTATGGCTATTCGACAGCATGGCTACATCATAAAGGAAGAAACAAGCATCATCCAGAATATTGGTATGACCCTAATGCACCAAAAAGTTTGCCAATGATGCCATTTTGCTATGCTTGTGAAATGATATGTGATCAACTAGCAGCAGGCAAGGTATACCAAGGAAAAAATTGGTCAAAAGAATACCAGTTAAGTTATTGGCAAAGGTGTAAAGATAAATTTATGCTAAATGAAAATTTGAAGCAATTTGTAACACAAGTTTTCACAGAAGTATCAAAAAAAGGAATTCCGAAAGTAATTAATAAAAAGAATTTAAGAAAATTCTATAAGGAATATAGTAAGGAAAAATAAAAAATTTTATGGAGGAGTTATCATATACACAAAAATAAAATATATGATACAAAAAAATATGGAATATTGTAAAGAAGAAATAAACAAAAAAGCAGAATATTGTTTAGGATGTAAAGTAAAAATGTGTACAAAAGGATGCCCATTAGGAAATGATATTACGCAATTTATTGCATATGTCAAAGAAAAAAAATATGAACAAGCATATCACATTTTATGCAATACAAGTGTATTATCTCCAATTTGCGGCAGAATTTGTCCACACAAAAGCCAGTGTGAGGGGGCTTGTGTACGTGGCATAAAAGGAGACCCTGTTTGTATTGGAGAATTGGAAGCATATGTTGGAGACATGGGAATTGAGAAGCAATATCAAATTCCAAAATTTAGTGAAGAAAAAAAGGAAAAAAGAATTGCAGTAATAGGAGGAGGACCAGCAGGACTAACAGCTGCAGCATGGCTTATAAGAAATGGTTACGAGGTTACCATATACGAAAAATACGATAAGCTTGGTGGAATTTTAAGACATGGCATTCCAGAGTTTAGATTAGAAAAGGAAATATTAGATAAACAAATTCAAAAAATTATTGATTTAGGAATTAAGGTTCAATATCAAAAAAGCCTTGGTAAAGATTATGTATTAGAAGCTTTAGAAAAAGAATATGATGCTATCTTTCTTGGAATTGGAGCTAATATTTCTGCTAAAATGGGAATAGAAGGTGAGGAGTTACAAGGAGTTTATGGAGGTAATGAATTATTAGAATATAAACTACCTATAGAATATATAGGAAAAAAGGTTGTTGTTATTGGTGGAGGAAATGTAGCAATGGATACAGCAAGAACCATAAAAAGGTTAGGAGCAAAAGAGGTGAACATTGTTTACCGAAGAGCCGAAAAACAAATGCCAGCAGAGCGAAAAGAGATAGAAGCTGCTAAACAAGAAGGAATTCAATTTCTATTTCAAACAAATGTAATAAAAGTAATAGGAGCAAATAAGGTAGAAAAGGTAGAATGCATTAAAACAGAGTTAGTCAAAAAAGAAGGAGAAGCAAGAGAAGTACCAGTCGATATAATAGGAAGTAATTTTATCATGGATACAGATTATGTAGTTATGGCAGTAGGTTCAAAACCAGAAGAAGGTATTGTTCATTCATTAGGATTAGAATTGACTTCAAAAGGAAATATTAAAATAGATGAAAACTATAGGACATCAAGAAAAAAAGTATTTGCAGGAGGAGATATTTGTGGAGTTAAGGCAACAGTAGCTTGGGCAAGTCGTTCAGGAAGAGAAGCAGCAAGAGCAATTATGCAATTTTTAGAAGAAGGAAAAAGCAATTGATATACATGATGGGGTATATTAATAATGGTTTATAATAAAATAAGAAATCTTAGTTAAGTTACCTTAAATAAGATTTCTTATTTTATAGAAAAAATTGAAGATTTCTATGGATACAACAAGCTTAGGGTTACATTAATCTGCCCAAGTAAAGCAAGTGGCAGGTATTTCGTACATACTCCAAAGACTATCTAGGCGAAATCCTTAGGTTATATGAAATTGCTAATTTTTTACTTTTTCATATGAGTCTGAAAATCCAAATAGTTTTCGCAATTTTCGAAATAAAGTAATAAACCAATTTGTTTTTTGTGGGACTAATGATAAAGAAGGGCTCATACAAGAAGCAACCTCAATTTCTGTACGTCTTTTTTCTAGGTCTGTCATTTTCTTTATGTAATAATCATTATAAAAAGTATAAGTACTAGTATATCCTATAAAGTCTTTAAAATTATATAACTTTTTACGATAATCTTCTACTTGTACTAAAGTAGAAATGGAATTAAACTTTTTATCAAAATAACTAGATAAAATCAAATCTTGTGTTGATAAAAACAAGTTTTGAATTTGTATACGTAATTTAGTAACTTTATTAGTAATTTTTTCTACATTTTTTGAGTTTTCATCCATATCAGCAAGAAGTGAAGTTTGGAAACTTAAATCTTCTTCTAAATCCATTAACTTATCTAAATTAGTTTGAATACTATAAAAAGTATTTTTATTAGTAAGTAAGATAAATTTATCCATAAATAAATCATTACTATAAAGAGTACTATTAAATAAATCATAATTTCCTGTAAAATAAGACATTTGTCTTAATAAAGTGCACTCAAGAGCATAATAAGAAGGACTATAAGTAGGGAGGGTAATATCAAAATATTTTACTGTATCTAAAGGGGTACAAGTAGCATAAGAGCTCATCAATTGAACAGCAGCTTCATTTAATGCCATACCAGGAAGACTACTATTGGTAAAATTGCAAAAACCAAGACGAAGTAAATTATTTTTTTCATCACGATATTCTTGTAGTGCATGAATACACTCATGAATCGCATAAGTATCGATACAAGATAAATCATCTGCTTCATTAAAATAGATAGATTGGTTTTTATAATAGTATTTCGCACTTGATAAAGCATCTGGCATTTTTGCAAGATACATATTTAGTCTAGATAATTTCATAAATAAATCTTTTGCATCTAAGTTTTGTTCAGGAAAGGCTAATTCTAATTTATCTGCAACTGATTTGGCGATAATATTGATAGTAAGCCTATCTAGTATTTTTACAACTTCAATTCCTTCTTTTTGTAGTTCTTGTTCAATATTCATTTTCTATTTCTTTCTCCTTTGTAAACGAATATCATTATTATATAACAATTTATAAAAAAAAGTGTTTCGGATAGGTTAAGAATATGTTACTTTTTCATGACAGAAGGTAATCAATAAAAATTGAATCATTTATGTATACAGGATATAATAGAGAACTCCTAAAAAAACACCCATGGAGGGGTTTTTAAACCTGTGTAATCTGTTTTTTAAAATAGCCTCTCCAATTATGGAAAAAGCTATTAAAGACAACAGACCTGATGATACTGGTTACAAATCAAATGCGTTTTTGTCATAATCTAAGATAATAACGGTGTAGGAAGTATGCCTATGACTCTAAGACATCTTAAAGTAAAGGAATTGCTAACCAGCAGATTAATTAGCAGAATAAAAAGTTTTAAACAAAGAGAATGATTGTAAGTTTTCTTAAAAGCATAGCCCGCTAAACGTTTACACGTTTAGCGGGCTATAACTATTGTGTAGCAAACTTATATATGGTCAAACTTTTTTATTGTAGTACAAAATTTTTACTTTACAACAATGTTATAAATCTTATTTGCTACATAAATTTCTTTTACAATCTCTTTTCCCTCTAAATAAGAAGCGATTCTTTTATGTACTAATTCTTTAATTTCTTCTTGTGGAAGATTTAATGGAATATCAATATTTCCTCTTAGCTTTCCATTTATTTGAATAGGAAGATTGAAAATATCTTCTTTTATTTTTTCTTCATCAAATGTTGGCCAAGTAGAATAAGTAATAGACTCAGTATTTCCAAGTAATTGCCATAATTCTTCTGTTAAATGAGGTGCGATTGGATTTAATAATTGTAAAAATCCAAGTGCATATTGTTTTGGAACAATATCTACTTTGTAGCAACTATTAATAAAAATCATCATTTGACTAATAGCTGTATTAAATCCCATACTTTGGTAATCATTTGTTACTTTTTTTACAGTATAATGATAAATACGGTCTAATTCTGGATTTTCTTTTTCCTGAATTTTGTCTGATTCAGCATATAATCTATAAACACGGTCAATAAATTTTTTAGAGCCATCAATACCATTTGGATCCCAAGGTTTAGAAGCTTCTAATGGTCCCATAAACATTTCATAAACTCTTAATGCATCAGCGCCATAGTTCTTAACCATATCATCTGGATTAACAACATTTCCTCTAGATTTACTCATTTTTTCACCATTAGTACCAAGAATCATACCTTGATGAAATAATTTAGCAAATGGTTCTTTGGTTGAAACAACACCACAATCATACAATACCTTATGCCAAAATCTAGCATATAACAAATGTAAAACAGCATGCTCTGCTCCACCAATATAAATATCAACTGGTAACCAGTGTTTTAACAATTCTTGACTTGCAAGTTCAGAGGTATTATGAGGGTCAATATAACGAAGATAATACCAACATGAACCTGCCCATTGTGGCATAGTATTGGTTTCTCTAATTCCTTTTTTTCCATCAATTTCTACTGCTAACCAATCAGTACAATTTGAAAGTGGACTTTCCCCTGTTTTGGATGGTTGATAATTATCTGTTGCTGGTAATTCTAAAGGTAATTCTTTTACATCAAGTGTTTTCATTGTACCATCTTCTAAGTGGACAATTGGAATTGGCTCTCCCCAATATCTTTGACGAGAGAATAGCCAATCTCTTAACTTATAATTTACCTTCTTTTCACCAATTTTATTTTCTTCTAACCATGTAAGCATTTTAGAAATGGCAGCTTCTTTATTTAAACCATTTAAAAACTCAGAATTGATATGAATACCATCTCCAACAAATGCTTCTTTTTGAATGTTTCCACCTTCTAAAACAGGAATAATTTCTAATCCAAATTTACAAGCAAATTCATAATCTCTTTCATCATGAGCAGGAACGGACATAATAGAACCTGTTCCATAACTTGATAAAACATAGTCAGAAATCCAAATAGGAATTTTTTTACCATTCGCAGGATTAATAGCATAAGCACCAGTGAACACACCTGTTTTTTCTTTATTCAGTTCCGTTCTTTCTAAATCAGATTTTGTAGAGCATGCCGTTTTATATTCCTCTACTTTTTCTTTATAAGCTTTTGTGGTAATTATATCAACAAAAGGATGCTCTGGTGCAAATACACAGTAAGTAGCACCAAATAGAGTATCACATCTGGTAGTAAATACAGTAAATTCCAAATCATGTTGATCAATTTTAAAAATAATATTAGCACCTACAGATTTCCCAATCCAATTTTTTTGCATTTCTTTTGTGGATTCTGGCCAATCACACAAATCCAAATCTTCTAATAAACGTTCTGCATATTCTGTAATACGAAGAACCCATTGCCTCATTGGTTTTCGATAAACAGGATATCCACCTCTTTCACTTTTTCCGTTGATAACCTCCTCATTGGCAAGAACTGTTCCAAGTTCAGGGCACCAATTAACAGGAATTTCATCAACATAAGCAAGACCTTTTTCATATAATTTAGTAAAAATCCATTGAGTCCATTTATAGTAATCAGGGTCAGTAGTAGAAAGCTCTCTATCCCAATCATAAGAAAGACCAAGAGATTTAATTTGTTTTTTAAAGACTTCTATATTTTGTTTGGTAAAAGAAGCAGGATGATTACCTGTTTTAATTGCATATTGCTCAGCAGGAAGTCCAAAGGCATCCCAACCCATAGGGTGAAGAACATTATAACCTTGCATTCTTTTCATTCTAGCTAAAATGTCAGTTGCCGTATATCCTTCTGGATGACCAACATGTAAACCTTGTCCGAGAAGGATAAGGGAACATATCTAGTGCATAAAATTTTTCTTTTGAAAAATCCCATGCATCTGTTTTGAAGGTCTTATTTTCATCCCAATAATTTTGCCATTTTTGTTCTACTTCTTTAAAATTGTATGCCATAAAATCATTCCTTTTCTAAAATAATACTGGCAATATTATATAACAAAAAAATGAAAAAGAAAAGAATTAAAATGAAAAAAAAGAAAAGATATCTTGACAAAAAAAGTAGATATGATAAAATAAAGTCAAAAAAAGGAGGAGAATAAAATGACTAAAGAAAAAATGG
The DNA here is from genome assembly GCA_949935895.1 of uncultured Clostridia bacterium. GTDB lineage: Bacteria > Bacillota > Clostridia > TANB77 > CAG-508 > RGIG8482. Next base: position 7,402 of record CATLGL010000019.1, on the reverse strand, counting down.
CATTACTACTTATTGCAATTAGCATGCTAGTAATAGCAATATTTCCAACAACAGTACAAGCAGTAGAAACCCAAGAAGAAAAGTGGACAGATTTTGGCAATGCAAAAATGGAAATTATAGGAGAATCAACAAATAAAAATATAAGCATTGAAGATGCAACATCAATTACCTATAAAATTAAAATTTCAAATATTATATTAAATCCAGAAAGAGAATATTTAGTATATTTTCATAATAAAGACGAAGAAGTCACAGCTAGTAAAGTACAATATCATTACCATGCTAAAATAAAAGAAGGAAATACTGAAGCAACAATTAATTCAGTATGGATGGATTATTTTTTACAAAGAAATAAAGATATATATGTTAGTGTTTTAGAAAAGAATAATGAGAAGACAAATTTGGTTGTAACGGCTAGAAATATGCAACGACCAGAGTTATTTCCAAAAATAGGAAATCGACTTCATATATATTTTTCTTCTAATTCTACGAACATATACTTTTGGGCACCAAATGTTAATGAGAAAAATGGTTCTAAGATTGCAAGAAATTTAAAGATTAAAATTGGACAAGTATCAGATCCAGAAATTTTAAAAACAATAAAAAATAGTAAGGCAAAGGGACTACAACAATTATTGACTTATGCAAAGAAGGTAAAGGAATACAATTATACAGGAACAATTAAATATGATGGTAAAGCTGGAATTACAGAAACATTAACTTCAAAAATGAAATTAAAAAATGGGGAGTACTATTTTGCATATATTGAACTAGATGATGAAAATGGATTATACTATCCAGTAGAAGATATTGCATTATATCATGCAAAAGGAACACAAGATTTAGTACGTTATTCAGATAAGGAATTTGTATGGAAAATTACAGATGAAACAAAAACACCTACACAAGAGACATCAAAACCAGAGGATAATAAAGAAGAACAAAAACCACAGCAAGAGCAAACAAAGAAGGAAGAAAATACAACACAAAATACCAATACAGTGAAAAAGACAAATGATACTACAACAGCAAAAGGCACATTACCACAAACAGGAGAAAAGACAATTTTAGTAGCTGTTATAGCAACAGGTCTATTAGCAGGAATTGGATATGCAAAATATAAAAAATATCAAGATATAAAATAAATAAATTCGCTTCATCAAATTGATGGGGCGAATTTTTGTAGTAATAATCAAAAGTATTGTAATTAGAAAAAGAGTGTGGTTTAATAAATAGAAAAAGATTTGAAAAGGTGGATTGGTAATTATGAATAATGTTATGAAATATAAAGGATATTGGGCAAAGATTCAGTATAGTGAAGCAGATGAATGTTTTTGGGGAGAAATCGAAGGAATTAACGATTCAATTTTTTTTGAAGGAACTAACGTGGACGAATTAAAAAGAGATTTTGAAGAAGCGATTGATAGTTATATACACAACATTGTCAAAGGTATGGTAAAGAACCACAAAAACAATATAGCTGGTAGTTTTAATATACGAATTGCTCCTGAGCCTCATAGAGAGGCAAGCATTTTATCAAAAGTAAGAGACATATCCTTAAATCAATTTGTGGAACGAGCAATTGAAAAAGAAGTGAAATTAAGTTTGAATCAATAAGAGATTTGTAATATAATAAGTAAGGTGATAGATATGATAGATATGAAAAAAGCAAATATGGCATTTAGCCAATATGTAAAACCATATGATATAACAAATGAAAAAATTAGTTTAAAAATAAAGCATACTTTTCGTACAGTTGAGGTTGCAAGGCTAATAGCAAATGATTTGAAATTGGCAAAAGAACAAGCATTACTAGCAGAACTAATTAGCTTATTACATGATATTGGAAGGTTTGAGCAAATAAGAAGATATGATACATTTCGAGATATAGATAGTATCGACCATGCCGACTTAGGGGTAGAAATTCTGTTTAAAGAGGGAAAAATTAGAGAATTTATTGAAACTTCACAATATGATGATATTATTTATAAAGCAGTAAAAAACCATAATAAATTTAAAATAGAAGAGGGTCTAAATAGTGATGAATTACTACAAGCACAAATAGTACGTGATGCAGATAAAACAGATATATTTGCTGTTTTTGTTGAAGATATTGAACAAAATAGAAATGTATTATATAACTATGAAGAAATGGCAAAACAAAAAGTTAGCACAGGTATTATGGAGAAATTTGAAAGATATGAGCAAGCAAATCGAAATGAGTTTAATCGAGAAATTGATAGTTATATTAACATTATTGCATTTATCTTTGATTATAACTATATAACAGGATTAAAAGTGATACAAGAAAATAATTATATTGAAAGAACAATGAAGCCAATTTGTATTTGCCAAGATACAAAAGAACAAATGGAAAAAATAATTCAAATAGCAAACACATATATCAAACAAAGAATAGAAAAAAGGATGTAAATAAAATGCCAAAAAAACTACTAATTACAGAAAAACCATCAGTAGCTATGGAATTTGCAAAAGCACTAAAAATAAATACAGCAAGAAAAAATGGATATTTAGAATCAGAAGAATGGATTATTACATGGTGTGTAGGTCATTTAGTAACAATGAGTTATCCTGAAAAATATGATGAAGCATTAAAACAATGGAGATTAAATACCTTGCCATTTATTCCAAACGAGTGGAAATATGAAATTATACCAGCAGTTGAGAATCAATTTCACATTGTAGAGGGACTATTACAAAGGGAGGATATAATAGAGATTTATAATGCAGGAGACTCTGGGCGTGAAGGGGAATATATCCAAAGATTAGTATTTATGATGGCAAAACCAAATCCAAAAGCCATTATGAAAAGGGTATGGATTGATTCGCAAACCGAGGAAGAAATTGTAAGAGGAATTAAAGAGGCTCGTGATTTATCAGAATATGATAGTTTATCTGCTTCTGCCTATTTACGAGCAAAAGAGGACTATTTAATCGGAATCAATTTTTCTAGATTATTATCTATTATATATGGAAGAAGAGTAGCCAAACAAGCTAATTTAGAAAGAGCCTCTATTTCAGTTGGAAGAGTAATGAGTTGTGTATTAGGAATGATTGTAGAACGTGAAAGAGAAATTAGAAATTTTGTAAAAACAAAATATTATAAAGTTATAGGAGAATTTGGAGAACAAGAGAGTTCATTTAAAGCAGAGTGGAAAATGACAGAAATGTCAAGTCAATTTCAATCCCCACAATTGTATAATGAAGCAGGTTTTAAGAAAGAAGAAGTTGCAAAAGATTTTATTAGTAGTTTAGTAGGAAAAGAAGCAAAAGTAGCAGAGGTGAAAAAATCGAAGCAAAAAGAAAATGCACCATTATTATTCAATTTAGCAGAAATTCAAAATGAATGTACAAAACGTTTTAAAATCAAACCAGATGAAACACTAGAAATACTTCAAAATCTATATGAAAAAAAATTAGTAACATACCCAAGAACAGATGCAAGAGTATTATCAACAGCAGTAGCAAAGGAAATTTCTAAAAATTTAAATGGAATTACAAAAGGATTTCTAGATGAAGAAATACAAGGATATATCAAAAAAATGATAGAAGAGAAATATTCAACCAATCTGTTAAAAACAAAATATGTTAATGATAGTAAAATAACAGACCATTATGCTATTATACCAACTGGGCAAGGATATGAGAATTATGATAAATTGCCAGAGTTACAAAAACAAATTTACAAAATAATTGTAAAACGATTTTTAGCAATTTTTTACCCAACAGCGGAATTTAATAAAGTAGCAGTAACCATTACAATAGAAAACGAAGCTTTTAACACAAGTGGAAAAATATGTGTAAAACAAGGATATTTAGAAATTTTAAAACCTAAAAATGTGGAAAAACAAAAGGAAGAGGAAGAAAATAAAGAGGCAATACAAGATACACAAAGCAATCTTGATATATTAAATACATTAAAAAAAGGACAAACAATTGAAGTTATCAATTTTGAAACAAAAGACTCAGAAACAAGTCCGCCAGCACGATATAATTCAGGCTCAATTATTTTGGCAATGGAGAATGCTGGAAAACTAATTGAAGAAGAAGAATTAAGAGAACAAATTAAAGGAGCGGGAATTGGTACTAGTGCAACAAGAGCTGAAATTATGAAAAAATTAGAAAAAATAAAATACATCGATATCAATTCTAAAACACAAATTATTACACCAACTAATTATGGAGAAATTATTTATGATGTAATAGCAAGTGCTATGAAGGATTTATTAAATCCAAAACTAACAGCAAGTTGGGAAAAAGGATTAGATATGGTAGCAAAAAGGGAAATCGAACCCAATGAATTTATGCGGAAAATTAGAAAATTATATTAAATCAAAATTTAATAAATTAGTTATTAACTTATAAAAAGAAGCTTTATTGAATAATTTTATAAAAAATAGCCAACCTAAGTTTAGGTGATGCAAAATGAAAATTTCATGGATAAAAGCGAAAAAAGATAATGAAAGTTTTCGCTTTTTTAAACATATGGGGTTTGATGTATGGGAGTTAGAAGATTTAGAAAAAACTGACGAGACTCTTCGTAATTTAGTCCGGGAAACGTCGTGATACCATTGTAATTACTAGCGAAGTGGCGGGATTTTCAGAGGATATTATTAAAAAATACAATAAAAATGAAGAAGTTCGAATTATTATTACACCGAATAAAGAGGAATAGGACAAAAGTCTTTTGCATAAGAATAAAGAAAAAACAAAAGGTGGGTAAATCGGATGCTTTCAGAAAATGAAAAATACAATAATTTTGTCCATGAATTTAGTAATATTTTGTATAATCTAAAGGTAGATATACCATTTTCAGATTATATATTTTTATGTGTAGGTAGTGATAAAATTATTGGAGATAGTTATGGGCCTTTAGTAGGAGAAAAACTAAAAAATTCTTTTAAAAACATGTACCACAATATAAAAATATATGGAACATTAGAAGACCCAATATCTGCTGTTAATTTAGAAAAAACGGTGGAGGATATTGATAAAAAATATCAACATCCTTGTATAATTGCCATTGATTCAGCATTGTCTTTTAGCAACAAAATAGGGAGCATTTTTGTTTCCGATACAAAAATGCAATTTGGAAAAGGAGCAGGCAAAAAAATGATACAAGTAGGAGATATTAGTATAAAAGGAGTTGTTGCTAAAGACTATAAAATTCCAAGGTATAATTTCTCAGGTCTTCAAAATACTAGGTTAGGAGATGTTATTAAATTAGCAGACATTACTTCAAGTGGTATTTATGATGTTATCAAATATCGTTAAATAAAATGTATATTCCTAAAAAAAATGGAAAAAATTTATATAGTCTATTTTTTTTAGGAGGTAAATATGAATATTGGAAATATGAAAAACATGATAATATTAAAAGACATTCCATCAAATATGGTAGAAGAGGCAATTGTTATTTTTAAACCCAATATAAAAATAGAACATGTAAAAAAAGAGCAAAAGAAAAAGGAGAACGTAAAGGTTGGGGCAAAAGGGAAAGAGAGCTCAAAAGAATATCTTCTAAAAGAGGCAGAAGCGATTGTTAGTCAATATATTTCTAATTTAGAACGACCAAAGCAATTAGAAATTAACAACCAAAAACTATTAAACAAATATAATCGCATAAAAACGATAAGTATTTTATGTGGTCTAGTAGGGGCTTTTGGTATTATTGTTAATTTATTATAAAGATAAAAAATCCAAGAATAAAACACTTTTATCTAACATATATATTACAAAATCAATATGTTAGATAGGGGTGTTTTTTGTTTGGAAAGAGCATTAACAGGGGAAGAAAAAATTAGACGAGCAGAAGAGATTTATCAAAGAAGAAGAAATAGTTATGGATATGGAAATTATGGGTATGGACGAGATAATAGAGTAGCAACAGTTAGTATCAAAGAAGAAAAAAATTATAACTTATTTAAAAAATTATTTTTGCAAATTGCTATTTGTTTAGTGATATATTTTATATTTTACTTAATCCAAAATAGTAATTACATATTTTCAGAAGAGGTACTTGCCAAAACAAAGGAAATTCTTTCCTATGATATAGATATAGCAAGTCTGTATACAAAAACCACCGAATTTTTTTCAAGTCAAATGGAATTTTTAACAAAAGAGGAGGAACAAATATCTCAAAATCAGGTTGATAATACATTACAGCAAAATGAACAAGAAGGTGAAAATGTAATACAACAAAATAATGGAATAGGAGGAGCAGAACCAGAAAATGAGCTTGCACAAGTACAAAAAGAAGAAGAAAAACAAGAAATTTCTGAAACAGACGAAGAATATATTAAGAAGCATTTTTCTTTTATCAAACCAATTGAAGGGATTGTTTCTTCTGAGTTTGGAAAAAGAACCTCTGAAAACCCAATTGTTAGTAAAAACCACACAGGAATTGATATTGCAGCAAATACGGGAACTGTCATAAAAGCAAGTATGGAAGGGACTGTATCAATATCTAGTACACAAGGAGATTATGGATATCACATTAAAATTGTCAATAATGATGTAGAAACCCTATATGCACATTGTAGTAAATTATATGTAAATCAGGGAGATGTGATTGTACAAGGACAAGAAATTGGAGAGGTAGGTTCAACAGGAAAATCAACAGGACCACATTTACATTTTGAAATTATAAGAGGAGAAAATTATATTAATCCAAGAAGCATATTAGAATTTTAAAAGGAATAAGAACTTTAACCAAAACAAATAGATTATTTTTCTAAATCGGACAAGGAGGTTAACAATGAGCATAAAAATAAATTTAAAAATATTTTTATTTGCTATTATTTTTTACCTAACAAAACAAATTCACATTTATGCTATGCTTATGCTATTTGCATTTTGCCATGAAATGGGGCATTTAATTTGCGGAATTTTACTAGGATTAAAGCCAAAATCTTTAAAAATTATGCCGATGGGGCTTAGTATCGAATTTCAAATTTCAAAGCAAGAGTATTATAAAAAGATAATAGGAGGTAGTAAAGTTCAACTAAAACAAATTTGGATTGCTTTAGCAGGTCCAATAACAAATGTTATTATTATGGTAATAGCAATGATTATTAGAAAATACATAGATTCTGTGTTATATCATGAAATAGTATATGCGAATATGTTAATTGCTATTTTTAATTTATTACCAATCTATCCCTTAGATGGTGCGCGTATTTTAAAAGCTACTCTTCATCTTATAAAAGGCTCTAAAAAAGCATATGAATGGATTTGCTATATTTCTAATTCAAGTATGGTTATGATAACAATGGTAGCAAGTATTGCAATTTACTATTACAAAAATATTGCTATTTTATTTGTTATTACCTATTTATGGAGTGTAGTTGTTATTGAAAATAGGAGGTATCGATTAAGAAAG
>CATLGL010000018.1 GCA_949935895.1 uncultured Clostridia bacterium | reverse complement strand
TATAGCCTGTTCTTATACTAAAACAACAAACCTTTTCAAAAAACCTTATTTTCTAAGTATCACTCGCTTTGATTCTTATCATACTATATTTAACAACATATTTTTAAAAATATTAGCTCTTAACCTATCTCGAAGTTCTGGAGGAACTACTAATACATTATCACTTGTTGCCACTTTTAATAGTTTCGCTTCTTTTTCGGAAATAATGTCATAAGATAAAAAATTACTTAAATAGATATCGACTTCTCCTGCTGTAATTCTGTCCTCTAAACTTGCAATAATATGCATTAAATAATTACTTTTTGTAATGTTTATTTTTTTTATTCGAATATGTCCACCGCCCTCCGACGTTTACTTTCTACATAATAGCCTTGTGATGGTTTAAATCTTGTTTGTATTACATAATTAATTTGTGATGGAACACAATTAAAATGTTCTGCGAGTTCATTTCTTTGTATTTCAACATATTCTTCTTCGTCTTTTAATAATTCTTTAATAAATTCTTCTATTATATCTGACATTCTCATATTTGTGCTCCTTTCTTTTTGACTTTGACTTTCTTTGACCTATATAATTATTATACTAGATTTATTATTTATTTCAATCATACTTAACTATAGTATATTACAATTATTCTTTATTTATTCCTATTATTTAAAATTATTATGCATTCTCTTGTATTTTCTTTTTATTTCGCCTTATTTCTTCGTTTTTAAATAAAAAATACACTATTTATTCCCTATCTAGTGTATTTTTATTTCTATTATTTTTTACTTTAAAGAAGGACATATACTCCAAACGGCAAAGAAACATATATCACATGTCTTTGCTGTTCAATATAACTACTAAATTATATCGGCATACTCTCTGTTCATCATCTATTTATCAACAAATATTCTTAATTCTGGATATCCATCTTTCATAATCCATGTATTTTCAAAATCCCAATTTTTAAAATTATTTTGATTTGCAAACTGAGAAGTCGTTAATGGCCTTCCATAAATGCTTTGTACTTTTCTTCCATATTTATTAGAATCATAATAACAATCATTTATATAGTGAGAACTAGAATTTACCCTATTTTTAATAGCACTTCCATCCTCCCAATCACTATTACTGTCAATTGTTCCAGCATAATAACAATTAGTTATAGTTAGATTACTATATTGATCTATACCATAAATTAAACCCGACCAACAATTTCCCATCGTGCTTCTTACTGTTGCATGTGAATAACAATTTTCTATTAGTATTGTATTACTGTTCCATGTTTCCCCCACTAAAGATGCTATATTTTGTTTTCCTGTTATCGAGCCTGTAACTCCAATGTTTCTCATTACTAAGTTTCCTACTAATCTTCCAATAACTGCTGTTTTATAACTCCTTTCGTCATTGATTAAAACATTTTCAAATTTTATATTTTCTATTGTTACTCCTTCTGCCCCATAAAACAATGTATCACTTAAATTGATAATAGAAAAACCATCTCCATCTAACTTTCCTTTAAAGCTTGGGCTATTAGCGATATCTCGTCCAAGTGCTCTCCATTTTACTCCTGTTAAGTCAATATCATTTAGTAAAATATAACTTTCTACTATTCCTTTTTGCATATCTAATTCTATTGCTTGTAATTCCTCTACTGTCGATATTCCATTTGCTACTTTTATTTGACAAGTTGCACTTGCTCCTCCTCCATCTTCTGCGGTTAAGGTTATAGAGCAATCTCCTGTTTTGGTAGCTGTAATTATTCCATTTGCTACTGTTGCTACTTGACTATTACTTGTTTCCCATTTTATATTTTTATTGGTTGCATTTTCTGGTTCTATTCGATACTGTATTGTTTTTGGATGATTTATTCCTACCTTTTCTTCTGTTTTTTCTAATATAATTCGTTCCACTAGTATTGGCGTTTTTGTTTCAATTTCTACTTTTTTACTTGCTATTCCATATGCATTCGATGTCTCTATCACGACTTCATATTTTGTACTTGGTTTTAAATTTTTAAAAATGTATTCTAATACTTCTAAATTATTAGTAGTTTCTACATTCTCCTTTTCTCCATTTTCTTTTATTTCATTTATTTTATATACAATTTGAGCTCCCTCTTGGTTTCTTATGGTTATTTTTACTTCTACTTGTGTTTCTCCTACTATTGTTTCGATACTCTTTATGGTTGCTTTTCTCATTTCTTCTGGAGTTAATTTCTCTAAATCTGCTACTATTTTAGGTACACTTCTATCAATTTCAAATTGCCAACCATCTGCAATGACTAAATTATCTTCTACTTCCATATTCTGATCTTGTAATGCTTTATTTAACTCTTCTTCTTCATATACTTCATTCATTGCCTTTTTAGACTGAAAATCTAATAATATCAATTCTAATTTTTCTTTTGCTGCTACTTTAGAGTATTCTTCTTTTCCCTCCTTTGCCATATTAAAAATGCCATCTTCTCTTAATACTAAATTTAACGTAATTCCTGCTAAAATTAAAAGTACAATGATTGTTACTACTAGTGATATTAAAGTTATTCCTTTATTCTTTTTCATAAATACATCCTTTCTTATGTTATGTTTATGCACAATATTTATTATCATTTTATATAATAGGTCAATTATTGTCAACACATCTTATCTTTTTTTAATAAAAATGGAGTCACTAAAAAAAGATACCTTTTATCTAACTATAAAACGTACCTTTTTACTTAACAATCCGTGGCTATTTTTTATCGTCAACTTCATTTTGTTTTTTTGTCATCGTTTGCAATTTTTTTGCTTTTTCTTTTTGTTCTGGTAAAGATACCCATGCGAAATACGATGAAATAAATTCTCCATATTTCGTACTATCTTCTCCTACTTCTACTCCAAATTCTTCTCTTGCTTTTTTCATATTTTTCCTTTTTCTTTCTTCTTTTGTTATTTTCTTTTCTAAATCCTCATTCATAGAATACACACCTCATAAATTCTTTTCTTTATAAGGTGTGTATTTTTTTCAATTTTATACCTATATGTTTTCATTACGCAAAGTATCAATAATATTCTCTTTCTTCATTTTTCCGGCTTGCATATAACATTGTGAAAAATACAACTGCATATACACTAATAATAGAAATAATGATACTACTCCATGGTAAATGAAAAGCAAATTCGATTGCATTTCCAAAACCTTGGTTTAGAAAATAGCATATTAAAATTCCAATTGGTAAACCAAATAGTAGTGCCTTTGTTCCATAAAAAATACATTCTAAATCTAACATTTTTTTGAAGCCTTTATCTGTCATACCAATCGATTTTAACATTGCAAATTCACGTTTTCTTAAATTGATATTAGTTGATATTGTATTAAATATATTCGCAATACCAATGGCTGAAATAAGAGCAATAAATCCATATAAAAAGATGTTAATAATAAGTTTTGTATTTCGTTGTGCTTGAATAGTTTGTTTTACATTTTCTACATATACTTGTATTTGCATATTTGCTTTTTCAATTTCTTTTAGTTCTTCTTCTAATTCTTTTTCATATTTAGCTGTAAACATCATACTCATAAAGCTTTGTGTTTCTAAACTTTCTAATCCTTTTTTCGTAGTAATTGCAATTAAAGATGGATTATCTTGATTTACCAATCCAAATGGCATTTTATTTGTTACTTTAGCAATTTCAAACCATTTTTTATGTGTTTCGTATGTTACTTCATCTAAATTTTTATTATTTTTTTGTCTTACCCCATAAGCCAATTCTATCATTTCTTTTTGTTTTAAATTCGTTAAATTTCCTTCCATTTTAGCTGTTCTTAGTAAATCAATATAGTTAATCAAAATAACTTGATTATCTTCTATTTTTGTAATTCCTATTTGTTTTAAATATTCCTCCATTTGTTTATCATTTAATGCTATTACCCTAACACCAATTTGATATTTATCTTCCTCTTTGTAAAAGCATTCTCTTACTCTCTCTTTTTCTTTTATTGCTTTTTGCATATTAGTATCTAGCCTATCCTCTGTTAGTAATGTACTAGCAACCACTTGATGAACAATTGTTAATTTATCAATATTTTTTGAATTTTCAAGCTTATCACTTAATTGTTTTTCCTCTTGTTTTTGTGTATCTGTATCACTTGCATAAACAGAAATAGAATAATCATAATCTACACTTTGATATATGGCATCAAATCCACTATACATATACCCTACAAATCCACTAACCGATACAAACAAAATAATACTTATCATAAGGGAAATAACAGTTGTACGATACTTTTTCTTACTTCTTTTTAAATTTTTTAATGCCAATTCTCCCTCAATACCAAACCATCTTCTAATAAATTTTCTTGTTTTTAATTTTTTTGCCTTTATCTTAATTTCATCATTTCCACGAATTGCTTCAACTTCTGAAATTTTACTTGCACGTCTTGCTGGAAGCATAACTGATAAATAAATTGTAATTCCAATTAAAACAGCGGCTATTATAATAGACTCCCAAGAAATCACTAAATGTAAATTCCAATTCATTCCTTCTTCCATTATCATTGGTTTTAGCAAGTTATTAACAATTCTTAATGTAATTCCAATTCCACAAATTCCAGATATAATCCCAATAGGAATTCCTATCATTCCTAATACTAGGCCTTCATATAGCACCGATTTTTTAATTTGTTTTTTAGTTGCTCCAACAGAAGATAACATTCCAAATTGTTTCTTTCTTTCTGATACAGAAATAGCAAAGCTATTATAAATAACTAAAATAGACCCTATCATAATCACTGTAATTAAAATACCACATACTGAATATAACATTCCTTGGAACCCACTCATACGGCTTACTCCTTTGTATGTTAATATATATGTATTATAATTGATTGTATAATTTTTTTCTCCGTCATTTCCGTATAGTATATAGTCCCAATTTATTTGCCACTTCTTCTGTATCCTCATATAAGTTTTTTACATTTTTTGAAATAACACCAATATCAACGTTTTCTTTTTCAATTGGTTTTGTTTCATCAAGAAAAGTAACACCTGCTGTATAGTTATCTCGTATTGTCTCAAAATCTGGTCTATTTATTTTTCCACAAATAACATAATTTTTAGTCTGTTCTTTTATAAAAACTTCATCATCTTCTTGCTTTTCTCCAATTAATTCCTCCCCATCACTCATTCTTTTTCCCATTTCAAAAGTAATGGTATCACCAATTTTAGGTTCTGTTTCTTCTCCGTCAAAAAAAGTATTGCTTAATACAATTTCGTTTTCATTTTCTGGCAATCTTCCTTCTGTTAAGCAAATTTTCATTTTGTTAAGTGCTTCTTTACTATATGCTTTAACATAACAAAATGAATCACTTGAATATGAATTTTTCGCCATTCCTACTGGTACCATTAGCATAACATTACTAAATCTTTTATCATTTACAATTTCTGCAATATCCTCTGTCTTTACATTTCTAAAATTTGCTTCCCATGCGCCATTTCTACTAATTTCCATATCTAGCATAAAACCTTGAAAAGAAACTGCAAGACTAGCAACTGCAGTAATCATAGCACCAGATAAAATAATACCTATTATTGTTACTATCGTTCTTTTTTTATTTTGTTTTAAATAATTTGATGTCAATTTACTTAATATATTCATCCCTTTTTCCCTTCTATTTTATTTTTTCTTCATCACTAAATATCTTTCCATCTTGAATTTTAATCATTCTGTCTGCTTGTTTTGCAATTTCTAAATCATGTGTAATCATAATTAATGTTTGATGATACTTTTTATTAGAATATTTTAATAATTCTAATATTTCTTCTGAATTTTTACTGTCTAAATTTCCTGTTGGTTCATCTGCTAAAATAATAGCTGGATTATTTATTAGGCTTCTACCAATTGATACACGTTGTTGTTGTCCACCTGATAATTCACTTGGCAAATGCTTTACCCTTTTTTCTAATCCCAATGTTTTAATAATTTCTTGTAATCTCGCTTGATTTACTTCTTTATCATCTAATAACACTGGTAATGAAATATTTTCTTCTACATTTAAAATAGGAATTAAATTATAAAATTGATAAATTAGACCTATATTTCTTCTTCTAAATATTGCCAAATCATTATTATTTAGTGCATATACATCTTGCCCTTTAATATATATTTTTCCGTGATGTTGGTCTATCAACTCCTCCTAAAATGTGAAGCATAGTCGATTTTCCGTGAACCTGATGGTCCAATAATCGCAACAAACTCTCCTTCTTCTACTGAAAAAGAAATATTATCAATTGCTTTTACTATTGTTTCTCCTTTTCCATAAATTTTTGATAAATTTTCTACTTTTAAAATCTCCATTGTTTTCCTCCTTATTTTTCTATTTTTATTATAGTACTTTTTTTTCATTTCATAATGTTTTTAATAATTTCTTAATAAGTTTTAAGAAATTGTTAAAAAATCTTCGGTCCTCATCGGACCGAAGATTATATGCGTTTACCTTGTATTTTAAAATTTCCTTTATTCGTATTTGCCATTAGTTCTAACATATTTCCATTTACTGTACAGCTTGCTGTATAGTCTATATTCCCCATTGGTGTATTAAAATTCCCCTTAAAACTACATTCATTTTCTTTTGTTTTCATCCCTCTAAACTGGTTTCTCATTCCCATAACCTCGATGACTCCCTGCACATTGTTTCCATTACTCATCAAAGTAATAGTACCATTGATTGCACCCATTGGTGTATTTAATGAAGATGCATATTTTCCGTCTAACATTTCTTAACCTCCTTGCTTTATACTATATATATGATATGTTATTTTCTTCTATTCGTGAAAAACCAATTTAAGAATTTATATATTCATATTGTTTTCTTCTTTACATATTACATAAAAATGCGTATCCTTTTTATGATACGCATTTTCATTCGTTTTTGTTTTGTATTACTGGCTTGGCATTACTTTTATTAAAACTGGTTCTGCACCTGGATATGTAATTGTAATTGTTTTACCTAACATTGCACTTTCTTCTTCATAGAATAATGCAATTCCTATATAATCACATTCAACTGCTCTTTCTTGTAGGTTTTGGTCAATATCAAACATCTTAATATCCCATAAATCAGGATTATCCTCATATCCTGTATATGTTAGTTCTAATTTTTTACCATCTGGTGTTGTTAAATTTCCTAATACTTTTGTTTCTATACCATTATTATTGATTTTTATTGGAATTAGTGTATATATCAAATCTCCATCTGGTGATACAACATTTGCTTTACCAGGATCTTGTTCATATAGTCTTATTACTTTTTCTCCATCTACTACTTCTACCCCTGTAATGTCAATACTAACTTTAACTTCCTCTTTTGCTGTAAAAGTAATTGTTGGTAAAGTTATATTATTTACCTTTAAGTCTAAAGTAGGATTTCCTGCTTTTGTTGCTACTAATTCTACTTGTGTAATTCTTCCTGTTGGAGCACCTGCTGCATTTAACAATTGAACTGTTATACCATCTGTTATAATCTCATCTACATCACCATAATTCACATCAATTGCTTCACCATATTTATTTAAAAATGTAATATCTCTTGTGGCTGGAATTCCTACTGTCAATTCACTTAAATCTCCAATATGGGCATTTGCTACTTCTGGGTTTTTAACTGTTTCAATCTCTTGTGTTAATTCGATTGGTTCTCCTGCTACATTTACCCAACAAGTAATATAGTATTTTCCACTTACTTGAGTAGTTACATTTAATTCCACTTGTCTTGTAATATTATTATAACCAAATGTAACCTCTACTGTCTTTTTACCATTTGCTTCTGTTTGAGTTGTAATTACATTTCCCAATGAATCTTTTACTGTATAATTTGGTGTTGCACCTGTATAAAAGTCTTGTATTGTTACATCTTTTTGTCTTGGTCCTGATGCAATAGTTCCTGCTGTGAATTTTTCGTAATTATAACCTGTTGGCAATTTTGAAATAGCATTTTCATTTTGTTTCGTAATGATTAACTCCTTAATTCTTAAAGGTTCTACTTGTATTGCTATTTCTTGTAAAGGATTTGTCGCATTATAGTAATCTACAATTAGGTTTCTCATAAGTAGTTCTTCTGGTCCTATACCATAATTTAAGGCAATTCCTATATAATGTACTTCATCCTCTGAAGTAACTGGTTCACTTCCTGGTTTATTATCTGCAAATAAATATGCACTAATTAATGGGTCTGTATTTCCATTATATCCTGTATATTTAATTCCTAATTTTTTAGCTTGTGTTGCATTTCCTATAACAAGATCATTTCCTTTAAGAACAACAGAATCTCCATCCTCGTCAATAATGTAAATTGGAATCAAACTATATACAATATTATTATAAGTTAAAACATTATCTAATGGTATCAATTGTTCTTCTTGGTATAGAGTAAGATTTGTTACTCCATTTAAGTAAATTGTTTTCTTAGCTTCTGGTAATATTGTAGCAGATGTTAGAGTTATCGTTTTTTCACTTGGTGTTCCCATATTTACTTTAATTCGAATAATGGTACTACCTTCGTTTACTCCTCCTATACGAACTTTTTGTACAGTTTCTTCTCCATTTACTACTGGACGGTCTTCATTTAACTTTGTAAATTTTAAATTATTGTTATTACCGGCTAAAATCAATCGAATTTGCTGGTACTTGTGTTAAAACATCATTATGCTTATTAGTAAAAGTAATTTCTTTTTCAATAAACTTTTCTTTTCTTACACTAATGGTTTCATTAAGGTTTGTTATCTGAACATTCGTAATAATTGGGTTATAATCAATATGAATGGTTTGCTCTGGTGATTTAATTGTACTTTGTTCAAAATCACTTCCCACATAGAACGTAATATGATAGTCTCCTTTTTGTTCAAATGTTAGTTTCACTTGGTTTCCTTGTTCAGTCCCCATATCGGTAACTTTCATTGTTACTTGATTTGTTACATCATTTCCTTCTGCATCGGTTATATAAGCCTTTACTTGGTTTGCTAGTAATGCCTCTTGGCTTTCACCTGAAAGTACATTTCCAAATGTAAATATTTCATGTGCATATCCTTCTGTATTTTCTTGTTGTACTCTAATACTAGACAAATGTCTTAATACGGAAATATTATAAGCCTCTTCAAATTCTCTTAGTTCTCCATCTATTGTATTATCTGTTGTATAAATTATGTTAATTTTATCAGTTCCAAAGGTAATACCATTGTTTGGATTTGGTACAATCATTAGTTTTGGGTCAAGTGCTGAAATAGTAGTGTCTTTTCCCTCCTCTACAACAGCCATCACTCTTTTTATAACAACTCCATCAAAATCAATTTTATCTCCTTCTACATAATTTACTTTTGCAGAAGCTGATACTTGAATTCGTATACCAGTTACATAGTTTTCTACAATAATTGGTAAATCTGTCTCTTTTCCTGCATATGAAATAATTATGGTTTGGGCTCCTAATTTATCTTTGTTATATCCACTAATCTCATAATCTGTTGGGGCAAGTGTCTTGTTTCCTGCCTTTGCCATACTTACATTAACTACCATACCTGTAAGGTCTAGCTCTTGTCCGTATTTTTGATGATTTTGTTTTTCTGGCCATTCTGCTATTTGTATACTTTTTGCATAGTCTTTTACTTCAACTTCTACTTCTTGTGTCATATTTTCATAAGTAATAACAAGAGTTTGTTTTGTTGTTTGTTCTTTATTATATCCCCAAATCATATCTTCTGTAATTGGTTCTATTTCTCCTTTGGCTCCAGATGCCATTACGGTTCTTACAGTTGCACCTGTAAGGTCTAATTCCTCTTCATATAGATATTCTATTTTTGGAAATACTACTTCTATTCCTGTTTGATAATCAAAAACTTCTATTTCAAATGTTGTTTCTTTTCCTGCATATGAAATGGTTATGGTTTGTTTTCCAACTTTTGTTCCATCAAACCCTTTTACTTCATATTGATCTGCTGCTACAGTAATTGGTGTATCTCCTGTTGATTTCATTTTAGCAGTAACTACCATATCCGTTAAATCTAGTTCATCTCCATAACGATACTCTACCTTAGTTGGCTGTTTAGTGATTGCTAAATCTGTTGCATAATCAACAACTTTTACTTCTCTTCTTACTACTCTTTCATTTCCATCTGAATCTACTGCTTTATAAGTAACATAGTATGTTCCCATTTTTTTTGTATCTACTTGGCTACTATCAATAGTTGCTTGTAATCCTGTATCTTTATTATCTGTAACAGTAGCTCCTAATTCAACATAAGGGTCTTCTAATCGAATAATTTGTGGGTCATCACCTTTTAAAGTAATTTTTGGACATTCAATATTTTGTTCTATGGTTGATAGTGGTTCTTTTACTAATAGTTTTGTTTGTGTACCAATAACAAATTCAACAATTCTTAATGCATCAAAACTGTCTACTATATTATCACTATTTTCTACATTGCCGACAATTTCATACACGCCCTTTGGTTCTTTTCCTTGAATAACATTTTCTACAATTTCTAAGGCATCGAAACTATCTACATATCCATCCGAATTTACATCTCCATAAATCCAGACCGTATATGTAGTAGTATCTGTTTTAATTTGATTTCCTGTAGCAATAATATCTTTTAAGCTAGATAAATTTTGAATTGCCACTCCTGCTTTTTTAAATTGCTCCTCAACATATTTTTTGGTAATTGTTTGGTCAGAATCTTTAAAAATAAATGGCAAGATAGTTTGTCCATCTTTTTCAAAAACATTATCTAGAATATTATTTGGATTATGATTGTATGCTTGAACAGTACTTGAAACATTGCTTTTTTGCAATGTTTCAGGTGTTATATTGGTTAATCCAAAAGTTCCTACTGTCGCTAAAGTTATTCCTGATAACAACAATATTTTTCCTGCTTTTTTCATCCTTTTCACCCCAATCTATTTACTTCTTTTTGCTCTTTTTTGTGATAATCGAATAATAACAATGGTTTCTATTAAAATAATGCATAATAACACGATAATGGTAATATGTAAAACATTTACATTGTTAATCATATCTTGTGCTTTTTCCATTATTTCTTGATGCCATGCTTTTTTTTCTTCTATTTTTTCCTCTGGTTTTTCTACTAAAGCATAACTAGAAGGATGATTTGTTGTAAATGTATAATAACTTCCTTGAATTTCACCTTTTAACAATTCATATGTTCCATCTTCACTAATTTGATATACTTCTAGACGTTCTTTGTCATATCCTTCTGGAATTGGTAAAAATATTGTTACATATCCATTTGGTTGTATTACTGTATTATCTTTTGATAAGTTTAAAGTATAATATGTTTTAATTCCCTCTATATTTTTTAAAGCATCATTTAATGTCGCATAATTTTCATGTCCATCCCTTATACTCTTTACTCCTAATACAGTTCCGTCTTCAAATGCTACTGGTAATGCTTTTACCATAATACTTGTTGCCTCATCACGTAATGTCTTTACTCCATCTTGTTCTATTTTTATTAGTTCATCTGGTGCTGGTTCTATTACTACTGGCTCTTCTACAACTGGTTCTTCTACTTTATTCTCATCTTTTTTATTTGTATTATTTTTGTTATTATTTTTATTTGTACTTGTATTTGTTGATGGTTTATTGTTTGTACTAGGTTTTGATGGTGTTTCTTTTACTTTTGCAGTTACTGAAACAGATGAATTACTTACAGGATATGATGTACTATGTTGTGATGCTGTTGCTACTTTTAAATTTGATATTGTAAAGCTTGTATTTCCTGTAGCAATTGCCTTAAATGTTAGTGTTACACTTTCCGTATCTGCTTCCCCTGATGACATATTTACATATGAAAATTTTGATTTAAATCCACCCTTAGATGCTGATATATATTCAAATTTTGATTTATCGTAATTTAAGCCAAATTCTATCATTTTAGCTTTTTCACCAATTGATATTGTTACTCGTACTGTATCTCCTACATTTACAGTACTTGCAGAAGCACTTACTCTTGCGGAAGCAGCATTTACACCTCCGGCATAATGTTCCTATTACTAATAACATAATCATTACTATTGTTAATGTTTTTTTCATTGTCTTTCCCCCTAATAATAAATATAACCTATAGTTCTATTATACTATCTTTCCTCTTTTTTGTAAACATACATTTTGCATTTTTATACGATTTTATGTTATTTTGAATAAAAAAAAGAGGTATTTTCTTTTTGCTACCTTCTCCATTACTATATACGTTTTTTCTTTGTATAAATACCCTTTCACGCATTTTACATTTTTTATATTTATTGTCAAAAAATGTATAATTTCATTTTCATTAAGTTTACATTACAATTATGTGTTTTTTGAAATATAATTGTAATAATATTTTAAAAACAAATTAAAACATTGTTAATCATTTTTTACAATTTCTATAATTGTCAGTATCTATTCCTTCTTTACTAAAAAGAAAGAATATTACTTTTTTAGTAATATTCTTTCTTCCTTATTCATATACAATTGTCATAGGCATAATTCCATTTCCATACTTATCTTCTACTTCTAATAAATAACTTCCCTTTTCATATGGTATTGTATATTTATCTGTTTCATTTTTTTCTAAATATTCTTTAATATCGATTACTTTATTTGTTTGCTTATTAGTTAAAGTTGCTTTTGCTACGTCTTGCACATCTTCGAAAATAACAGTTTGAGCCTCTGTATATTTACCAGCTCTAATATTAGTAATTTTAGGAGGTGTTACATCTACTATAAAATGACGTACAAAATCATCTCCTTTTCCAGTAACAACAACCTCATATTCCCCATCCTCTAATTTTTCTTCTTTATATTCAACCACTTTTCCATTTCGTTTCATGGTAATGCTTTTTCCTGCATATTTCATTACAACCTGATACTTAAATATTTCATTATCTTGTAAAATTACAGTTGCTCCATTTTGTTTAGGATCTTTATAGTACATAACTGGCGCAACATCTGTTAAATCTTCTTTTCTTGGTTCTTCTTGCTCCTGTTTTGTTTGACTTTGGAAAACTTCATATGCCATATATGCAATCACTCCTGTTCCTACAATTAAAAATAAAATACATATTACCATTAAAAATTTTTTCATATTAAATCTCATCTCCTTCTTACTCCGCTTGCAAGGCCATAGTAATGAAAGATTATGCTTTCTTTCAGACTATTTTCTCCTAATGTAATTCTAAATTCTATTGTTCTATTATACTATTGTTCTATTTTTTTGTAAACACCCTTACTAAAAAAGACATAGTAATTTTTTAATAAATATTATTATGGAATAAAGTACACATAACTAATATTGTATCTGTTAAAATATTTTTACATTCGTGTCTTTTTTCTTCTATGAAAATTTATGTAGCAATTTTTTATAAGAAGTATTATATAATAAGAAAAGCATTTTAAAAAAAGAATTTACGAGGTTTGCACCTCGCAAATTCTTTTTTTATTAAACCTATTGCATGATAATCTTATAAGAAATACTGTTTCCATATTCATCTGCTATTGTTAAAGTATAACTTCCTGGAATTGATGGTGTTACATATTGATTTGTATTGTTGTTAATTAAATATTGTCTAACGTCTTCTACAATTTCTCCTGTTTTAGTATTCTTTAATACTGCACTTGCAACATCATCTACATCAGCAAATGTAATTGTTTGTGCTTCTGTAAATTTACCAGATTTAAATCCAATAACTTCTGGTGCTGAAATATCTACAATAAAGTACAATGTTGATTTTGTTTTGTTTAGGTTACCATTCTCATCAAGTCCTTCTACTGTCATAACATAAGTACCTTCCTCTAAGATTTTTCCATCCGCTGGCATTTTATAGCTTTCTCCATTTCTTGTAATCGTTAATTTTCCTTCTGAATATTTAATGGTTGGTTGATATAAGAATACTTTTGGATTTTCTTGTGTTGTACCAGTTAATTTAATAGTTGCACCATTTGATGCAGGGTCATTCATATAAATTGCTGGTGGTTCATCTGTTACATGAATGGTTCTTATTTGTGTTGTTTCATTTCCAGAACTATCTGTTGCAGTATAGGTAATAGTATAAGTTCCAATTGTATTTGTATCAACTGTTCCTTCTGTTACAATAACTAGTTCTTCTTCTAAATTATAGTTATCTGTAAATACTGCTCCTGGGTCTGTAAATTCGCTACCTACTACTATATATAATTCTTTGCTCTTGTCACCTTTAAAGGCATTAAACTCTTTAAATTCTGGTGCAATTGAATCTTTTACTGTAATTTTTTTGTTTACTCTTGCTGCTTGGTTACCTGTTGAATCTTTTGCAGTATAGCTAATTACATATGTTCCTAATCTTGTTAAGTCTAAGTTATTCAATTCTACTTCTACTGTAATATCTTCTCCTGAGTTATCTGTTACACTTACTCCTACATAAGGGTCAAATTCTGTATTTACTTCTACAACTTCACTTCTATTTGTAACTTTAATAACTGGTGCAATAGTGTCAACAACTTCAAATGTTCTTATTTGTGTTGATTTGTTTCCAAATTCATCTTCTGATGTGAATGTTACAAAATATGTTCCTACCTTTGCTGTGTTAATATTATCTGTTATAACCACTTCAACATCTTTTGTATAGTTATCTTCTGCACTAGCATTGAATGATGGTTTTTCTGAATTGATTTGAATTGAGTATATATTATTATCATCATCTACTGTAATTACTGGTGCTGTTGTATCTACTACATGAACTATTCTTACTACTTCATCTGCTTGTTTACCTGTTACATCTGCTACATTGTAAGTTACTCTGTAATCTCCTACAATACTTGTATTTACTGTGCTCACTGTCTTAATTTGTTTTGTAATGTTTCCATAAGTTGCTGCTGCTGTTGCTCCTGCATCTACATATGTTGTTCCTACTTCTATTGTTACTTCTTTATCACCATTTAGAGCAATAACTGGTTTTTCTGTATCAACAACTACAATAATGAATGTTTTTTCAAATTTTCCATAAGTTACTAAAACTTCTTTTGAACCTGCTGTTTTAAAGTCTATGTTATTATCCACTGTTGCATTTTTAGTTACATCTTCTCCTGCATTTCCAGAAGCCATAATTGTTTCTACCTTCATTCCTGTTGTTACAATTCTTGTATCAGATGTAAAGTAAGATCTTTTTGTAGGTGGTGTTACTTTAATTCCTGTTACATAATCATCTACTCTAACTTGGAATGCTTGTGGTTCATATTCTTGGTAAGTTACTGTAATTGTTTGTGTACCTAAAGTATGTTTTTCATATCCTGTAATAGTACATTCATTTGTATTAACTACAGTAGTTTCACCAGATTTTAATTGTAACATTACTGTTAATCCTTCTAAATCAAGTTCTTCTCCATATTGGTAAACTTGTTTATTTGGTCTTTGAATACGAATACCTGTTGCATAATCTTTAACAGTTACATTATAAATTGCTGTTTTTCCTTCATAGGTTATTGTTAATTTTTGTACTTCATTTAGTAATTGGTTATTAAATCCAGTTACCCAACTAGCCTTCATATCAATTACTTGTGATGTTCCATTATCATAGTTAACACGGATGGTTCCTCCTGTTACATCAATATTTTCTCCATATACATATGATGTTTTTGGTACTGTTACAAGTTCGATATTTTCTACTTGTTTACGAACAAGAGTATTAAAATCAACACTATCGATAACTCTGTCGAATTCACTTTGAACTTTTTGGTTTGCAGCTTCTGTTAATAAATCTTGAATTGCTTGCCAACTTTCGTTAGTATAATCTTCTTTATTTAATTTATCAAGTTCTTCTCTAATAGTTTGTAATTCACGTTGATTTACTGTTCTTGGTTGTAATACAAATAGTTTAGCTTCTTCAAATTTTGCTTCAAAAGCACTTACTAAAATTTGTTGTTCTACTTCTTGAAGTTTTTCTTGGAATTGTTCCCAGTTATAATAGTCTGTTCCTACTAATGTATCAACTTGTTCTAAATATGCTTCAAATGCTGTTGTGTCAATTGGTGTTTTCTTTAAGCGATATGCTTTTATTTTAACAAAAATTCTATCAACATCTACTTGTGATTTTTGTGCTCTTGCAGAATCTACTAATTCTTTTAAAGCATCATAGTTTTGGTAATCAGTTGGTACTAAATTATCATATCCAATTCCATCTTCCATGCTAGCTAAGTATTCTTCTAGTTCTGTATAATCTGCTGCTTGTAATATAATAACATCTAATTCAACATTATTAACATCTGCATAATTAGGGTTAGAAGATTTGTAATTTGCTAAATGTTTTGCAGGTCCTAATTCTAATGGTGTATCTCCATTTACCCAAGTCCATCCTTTTGGTAATGTGATTGAGCTAATTGTTGCATTTTCTTGGTAAATCATTGGTGTTGAATCAATTTCATTTCTTGTTGCAATATATTCTGGGTTTAACATTCCATTTGCTTGTAAAATAGTGTATGTTCCATTTTCCACTGTTACTGTATAGTTTTTGCAAATTCCTTCACCTGTAATCTCATAAGTTCCTACATCTGATGATGTTGTCGCTGCTGTGCTTAGGTTTACTCCTAAGTCATCTTTTGAATCTTGTCCTACTAATGCTCCTTCTGGTACTGTAAAGGTTAATTCTTCTAATGTTATACCATATTCGCTTTCTTTATCATCTGCTACTACAGTAATTGCTTTTTTCGTAATTTCATATGAATCTGTTTCATTTTCAAATGTTACTTCATAGTTTGTATTTGTCCATGCTCCTTTGATGTCATAGGTTCCTACTTCAGTTCCTACTTCTTTGGTTAATGTGATTCCTAAGTCATCTCCACTAACAATTGTACTTCCTTCTTTTAATGTCCATGTTAGTTTTTCATTTGCTACTATATCTTCTCCATATACACTACTGTCTCCATCTACGATTACTGTGATTGGTCTTGCCGTAATTTCATATGAATCTGTTTCATTTTCAAATGTTACTTCATAGTTTGTATTTGTCCATGCTCCTTTGATGTCATAGGTTCCTACATCAGTTCCTACTTCTTTGGTTAATGTGATTCCTAAATCATCTCCATCTACGGTTGCACTTCCTTCTTTTAGTGTCCATGTTAGTTTTTCATTTGCTACTACTTCTTCTCCATATACACTACTATCTCCATCTACTACTACTGTTACTCCTTTTGCTGTGATTTCATATTCTCCATTTACAAAGGTTACTGCATAGTTTGTATTTGTCCATGTTCCTGTTATTGGATATTTTCCTGCATTTGATGTATTTGTTGCTGTTGTATTTAATGTGATTCCTA
>CATLGL010000017.1 GCA_949935895.1 uncultured Clostridia bacterium | reverse complement strand
GTTCTTGGTTTTGACCTTGTCTTTGACCTTGAATTTGTCTTTGTCCTTGTCCTTGCCCTTGACTTTGCCCTTGACTTTGCCCTTGACTTTGTCCTTGTCCTTGTCCTTGCCCTTGACTTTGCCCTTGACTTTGTCCTTGCCCTTGTCCTTGTCCTTGACTTTGCCCTTGTCTTTGCCCTTGACCTTGGCCTTGACTTTGTCCTTGGCCTTTATCTGGCTCTATTATTTCTACTTCATCGTCTGTAAGTTTATGTATTGATTCCTCTTGCTCAACTTCTTCTTGTTCTTCCTCAATTGTCTTTTCTTCCTTCCAACCAGTAATATCTATTATCTTTTGAAGCCCTGCTTCACTTGTAAAATCTATTGCTTCATACCTTTTTTCAAAGGAGGTTAATTCTTCTTTTGCTCTTTTTACTTCATCTCTTGCAACATTTACTTCTTTAGAATATTCCTTCCATTCTTTTATCTTTTCCTTATTTGCTTCATCAATTGCTTTATATTGATGTTTAAAGAAATCGGTTTCTTGTTCTTCTTTGGACATCCTTTTTAGCATTCCTAACATTCGTCTTGCCGTATCTTTATCTTTAGTAAGAGACTCTTGTCGTTCCTTCATTTTCTCTAACTTCTGCTCTTTTTTTTCAATGTCTTTTTCCATTTCTTGTTTGGTTACATCAATATGTTCTTTTACTTTATGATAAATATTCTCTTGTTTTTCTTGTTGTTGTTTTGCCCTTTCTTGTTTTTCTTCTTCAATTTGAAGCTTTACTTGCTCTGTTTCTTCATAAGCTTGTTTTAAAGCTTTTTTCGCATCATCATATTCAATTTCAAGTTCTTTTATTCTATCTAAATTTTCACCTTGCTTCGTTTCTATTGCTTTATATTCTTCTTCTCCAAATACCTCTTGTCCCATTTCTTCAATTTGAGACATGATATTATCGAAACCTTTTTTGTCTCTATATGATTTTTCTATTCTAGAACGTACTTGCATTAACTCATTGTTATTTACTTCTACTTTTTTAGAGACATTGTCTAACATATCCTGCCATTTCTTAGACATATCCTCTTTTGAAAATGTCATATAGTCATCTAATAAAGGCTTCATTTCCTCAAAAAATTGTTGTTCTTTATTATCCATTTCTATCTCCTTTCAATTTTGCTATAATTTGGCAAAATCTTCATCTTAGTTATTTTATCTTATTCTATACTTTATGTCAAGCTGTTTTTCGTTAATTGTTATTCATATAACTTTTTATTCCCCACCAAAAGAAATCTCATTTGGTGTATATTCATTTTTGTTCTTATCAGCTTGTTTTACAAATTTTTCTGCTATTCTTCTTTGCTTCATACTTGAAATTCCAACTCTTAATTCTTGTAGAAAAGATAATTTTGGTTTCTCCTGCATATTAGCTTTTTTTAAATATTTTGGTATTGCATATTCCCCCTGTTGGAATTGCATTTCGTGTTGCAGTTGATCTCTTTGCTCTGCTTCTACTGCTTCTTTATCAATATGATGTATTCTGCGATAACGTTCCATACGTCTCATATTTTCTTTATTTACACTAACTACTACCTCACTTGCCTTTTGTTGCATACGTTCTAAATAATCTACATCATAAGTATCATTTCTTTCTCTTGCTTCTTGTAATTGTTTTTCTATTTCCTCTGCTCTTGTTCGTACTACTCTATCTTGAAGTTCTTGCTTACTTAATTCTTGAACTCTTTTATGTTGTTGCTTCTCCCCAGTTTTTTCTTCTGTTCTATCTTTTTTCACTTGTCCCTGCATTTTTTGTAGTTTTTCTCTATTTTGTTTCCATTGCTCTTGTATTTGTTCTTCACTCATTACGACATCTTCATTCCCTATTAACTCCATGCCAAAAAGACCATTGATACCATTCGTTTTTATATTACGAAAAAATGAAGCAACATTTGTCATGACTTTCTTTATGAAACTATTTTCTTTTTCAACTACTACCAAAGCAATACTTTCTTCTTGCTCTTGAGCCTCCTCTTTTTTTAAAATTATATTTTCTTTTTCCTTTAACCCTTTACTTTTCATTTCATTTTGTCTTATTTCTATTTTCTTCATTGTCACAAAAATTGATTTTGCTTTTTCTCTATCTTTTTGCTGTAATGCTTTTTCAAATTGTGGTCTATAAAGTGTAGAAATTGACACCGATTTAATGGCTTCTAATTCTTCTATATTTAATTTTTCTAAAGTTTTTATATAATTTTCTTCCAATTGTTCATAATCTTCTGGTAATAAATCTTCGCACATTTGTGCTTTTTGGTGTAACTCTTGTTTTATTTGAGCTATTTTAGAGTCTTGATAATCCTTTTTTTCTTGTACTTCTAACATAGTGGTCCAATTTTGTATTTTTTCATCACTAGCACTACTATATTGTGTTAGTTGTTCTAGTTTAGCTTCTGATTGTTGTATTTCTTGCTTAATTTGAGCCATTTCTTGTCTTTTTTTCACTAATTCAGTAACTTGATTTCTTACTCTTGTATCTGCTATGGTATATGCTATTTTATATGCATCATTTTCTTCTTCTTGCTCTTGTTGCTTTAATTGTTTTCTAAAACTGTATACCTTTTTTTCCTTTTCTTTCATCTTTTGATAGTCTGTTCTCATTTCCTCTAATTCGTAGCGCTTTTTTTGAAGTTCCTGTTTTATTTGTTCTCTATCAGTCGCAATACATACTTCTACTTTTTCAAGTAAGTTATCTATTTCTTCTTTTTCCGTATCTGTATCAATGTATAATTTTGCTTGTTCATAAATTTTTTTCTTTAATAGTACAATTCTTTTTTGCCTTCTTCTTTCAATTTGTGCTTGTACTTGTTCTAATTCATATTTTGCTTGCTCTGATGCTACCATAGCATCATTATATTGATTTTGGTAAGATTGTATTAACTCTTCATTTTCTCTTACTTGTTCTTCTATTTGCTCACACTTTTCAACTTCCGACACTTCGAGAAGAGCAGGTATTACCTTCTCCTTCGCTCTTTTATTATATTCTATTACTTTTTTTATTTGCTGCTCTAACTCTTTTCTTTGTCTATCTGTTCTTGTTATTTCTTTTTGTCGTTCCTCCTTAATATTTACCCAATCTTTTGGTAGTTCTCCTCTTGTAAGTGACTGATATTCTTTTAGTAATGGCTTAATGGTTTGTATTATTTTTCCTTCACTATCCATCTTTATCTCCTCTCGGTTTTACTAATTTACTAAATTTTAGCAAAATCCCACTTATATTTATTGTATCACATAAAATAGAAACAGACAATAGTTTTATGTAAATTTATTCTTTTGTTATATCCTTTCTATATAACTAGTGTAAATATAGTCATCTAATCTATTGCTGTAATGGAAACTGACAAACCAAAAACAAGTAAATCTCTACCTTAAAACATGAGGAAAAAATAAAAAAATAAATTGCAAAAATTATAATCTGAACAACAACTTTTTTCTTACTGTTCAGATAGAATAAATTTTTTATGATTTTTATGATTTTTATGATTTAGATTAATAAAATATTCCCTTCAGTGCTGTTATTGCTCTATCTGCTAATGTAGTATACCTTACTTTTTTATCCTTTATTTTTTCCTCTAATTCTGGCAAAATTCCAAAATTAGCATTCATTGGCTGAAACTTTTTGTTTGGAGTTGAAATATAATCTGCTAATGCCCCTATCATTGTTTCTTTTGGGAAAATTATTTTATCTTTTCCTTGTAATCGATTTGCTACATTTAATCCTACTACCATTCCAGAACTAATTGCTTCAACATACCCTTCTACTCCTGTCAACTGCCCTGCAAAATAGATGGCTGAATTATCTTTTAGGCAATAAGTAGAATCCAATACTTCACTTGAATTCAGATAAGTATTTCGATGCATTACTCCATATTTTACAAATTCTGCATTTGAAAGTCCTGGTATACTAGATAAAACTCTTTTTTGTTCTCCATACTTTAAATTCGTTTGAAAGCCTACTAAATTATACATTGTTGCATTAGCATCGTCTTGCCTTAATTGTACAATTGCATATGGCCTTTTTCCTGTTCTTAAATCAGTAAATCCTACTGGCTTTAGTGGCCCAAAACGAAGAGTATCTTTTCCTCGTTTTGCCATAATTTCAATTGGCATACAACCTTCAAAAATTTCTCGTTTTTCAAATTCATGCAATGTTACTACTTCTGCATTTACCAAGCCTTCATAAAAATCTTCATATTCCTCTTGATTCATTGGCAAATTGATATAACTTGCTTCTTGGTATTTAATACGCTCCCTCCATGTTTTAATCTCCTCTTGTTTTCCTCTTTCTTGCTCATATCGGTTTCCGATAAAATGCAATGTTCATATCAATACTATCTTTTTTTATGATTGGTGCTGCAGCATCATAAAAGTATAAATGATTTTCTCCAGTTATTTTTGATATATTCTCAGCAAGAGCATTTGATGTTAATGGGCCTGTTGCAATAATGATAATTTCTTCCTTATTTTTTTCTTTTTTTGTAATCAGTTCTTCTCCTGTATATTCTTTATTGATTATTTCAATATATGGATTTTCTTTTATTTTTTGTGTCACTAATTTTGAAAAATCTTCTCTATCTACTGCCAATGCCTGTCCTGCTGGCACACTTGTTTCATCTGCACATTGAATTAGTAATGAAGATAATAAACGTAGTTCTTCTTTTAATAATCCACATGCATTTGTATGCAAATTTGATTTAAAAGAATTACTGCATACTATTTCTGCTAAATTTTCATTTTTATGTGCCTCTGAAAATTTTTCTGGTTTCATTTCATATAGTTTTACTTTTATTCCTTGTTTTGCAATTTGATAAGCAGCTTCACACCCTGCTAAACCTCCACCAATAATAGTAACAAATTTATCCATTTCTTTTCTCCTTCATATTATTTAAAAATGGGCGAGCATAAAAAGCCTCGCCCATTCGAACTAATTCTTTGGCTTGTGAACCTACTTATGCATGTTCACAGCTCTGATTCCCCACTGTGCAGGATGTCTTACACGCCGACTGGCATGATGTTTGACATTCTCCGCAACCACCAGTTTTCATTGAAGCTGCCAAGTCCCCGGCCTTCAAAGTTTTTACATGCCGGCACTTTCCTGTACAACCCACACTGTTGCATTTGCAGTTGCATTCATTTTCTTTACTCATCTTTTTTCCTCCTTGTGGATTAGTTCTCTGATTTCTTCATTGAAATCAATCTTATTATACTATATATTTCTACCAATTTCAAGATTTATATTCATTAAATATACATAATGTGATAATATTCAAACTATAACCTGAAAGAATTATTTTTAACCAAACAATTGCATAATATCTTCTTTAGATAGTTTACTAATAAACGATACCTTTGTATCTAATACATTATCAATCAGTTTTGCCTTTTTTTCTTGTAGTTCATAAATCTTTTCTTCAATTGAGTTTTTAGTAATTAATTTATATACTTGCACATTGTTTTTTTGTCCAATACGATAAGCACGGTCAGTTGCTTGGTTTTCCGCTGATAAATTCCACCATGGATCATAATGAATTACCATATCTGCTCCTGTTAAATTTAACCCTGTTCCTCCTGCTTTTAATGAAATCAAAAATACTTTTACCGCTGGATTTTGATTAAATTCATCTACTAACCCAATTCTTTCATTTACTTTTGTTTGTCCTGTTAATTTAAAATATGAAATACCCTCTTTTTTTAATTTGCTCTCTATTATCTCAAACATCGCTGTATACGTAGAAAATAGAAGTATCTTATGCCCGGCTATCAATGGCATCTTTTACTAACTCCATACACTGTTTTAATTTACTAACTTCTCCTTTATAATTTTCAAGAAATAAACCTGGATGACAACATATTTGTCTTAATCTTGTTAATAGTGCTAAAATTTGTATCTGGCTTTTTTCAAATCCTCGTACATCAATATGCTCTTGTAGTTCTTCTTTGGCTTGTGCTAAATAAGATAGATAGAGGCTTTTTTGTTCCTCTTCCATTTCATTATTTAGCACAATAATCGTTTTATCTGGTAATTCTGTTAATACTTCTTTTTTGGTTCTTCTTAAAATAAATGGTTCAATTAACATTCTTAACTTGTTCATAGTCTGATTATCTTCATTGCGTATAATTGGCATTTCATAATTTTCTTTAAATTTTTTATATGAAAACAAATATCCTGGCATTAAAAAATCAAAAATTGACCATAACTCCGATAATGAGTTTTCAATTGGTGTTCCTGTTAAGGCAAATCTTGTTCTTGCTTTTAATTCTTTAATAGCTTTTGCATTTTGTGTATTACTATTTTTCATATATTGCGCTTCATCTGCTATAATATAACGAAATTCATAATCTAATTTTTTATATAAGTCAAGATCCCTTTTTAATAAATCATAAGAAGTAATCACAATATCCATACTAGGAATTTGTTCGATTTGTTCTTTTCTACAAATTGCATTCCCACTAATAACTAAGGCTTTTACATTTTTCGTAAATTTTTCAATTTCGGCTTTCCAATTTAAACTAAGAGAGCTTGGACATACTACCATAACTGGTTTTTTTTCTTCTTCTTTTTTTTCTTTATATGCCAATACAAGAGCTAATACTTGAAGGGTTTTTCCAAGTCCCATATCATCTGCCAAAATTCCTCCAAACCCATATTCATCTAATGTTCTTAGCCATTTAAAACCTATTTTTTGATATTGTCTTAAGGTTTGATTTAAGCAATTTGGAATTTGTAATTCCTCGATATTTGATTTATCTTCAATTCCCTGTACAATTTTTTGGTAATCTTCATTTTTTTGTATGGTTGTATTTTCTATCTTTTCTAAAATTCGATTTAAATAAAGAGTTCGATAAATTGGAAGTTTTACACTGCCCTCTTCTAATTGTTTAATACTAATATCACTACCTTGTATTAGATTTTCCAAAAAATCTATGTCTTCATTTTCTTCTAATGATAAAAAATCTCCGTTTTTTAAACGATAATATTTTTGTTTTAAGCGATATTTATCTAAAATACCTTTTAATTCTTGCTTGTCAAAATTCAATTGATTTAAATCAATTTGCAATAAATTATTTTCAATTTTAACTCCTAAGGATACCATTTTAGGCTTTTTAATTTGTCTTTTTTTAAAATCCTCTGTTACTAATACTTCAAATTTTTGCATGTATTGATTAATATCTTCTGATAAAAAATTATAAATTGCTTCATCCTCAGCCAACACGAATTTACCATTTTTCTTATCTAACATAAAACCTGTTTTTCGAAATAAATTTAAACCTTCTGCTTCTTCTAATACACTTCTTGGTATAGTAGGATTCTCCTGTAATGGATTAAACTCTTTTTGTCCATAGCAAAATGTTACTTTAGCAATAATATAATTTTTCTCATTAAATTCTAAAAATACTTTTATCCCTAATTTTTGTGGCATATATGCTTCAATTTCTTTTGGCTCTATTTCATCTAATATGATACAACCGACTTGCTTTTGGAAGTATGATGGAAAAAAAACTAGATAATTCTTCCTTAGAAAATTTAATTTCGGTTGTATAATTTCTTCTAAAGATTTCTAATATTTTTAAAGTTGTTTCTTGATAATTCTCCTTACAACGATATAATTTTTCTTGTGTTAAAAAATAAGTATATTGTTTTCCTTCTAATATTTCATAATCACTATGTGAATTCAAATTGCATTTTAAGCTATATTCTTTTTCATTTATTTTTTCTAGTTTAAATTTAATATCTGGATTTTCCTCTGTCAATTTAATAATATTGGTACAATAGGATTGTTCTATTAGTATCTCTTGTCCTTTTAATAAGTCAAAAACTTCATCTAACCCAGAGGAATTTAAAGTAATATTACTAACATTTAGTGTTTTTCCATAATATCGATATTGATTGCTCATATTATGCTTCATGTATTGAAGCATTTCTGCATGTTTCAATATAAATTCTAATATTGGTTTAGCACCTTCTTCAAAGTAAGTTTCTTCATGAATAAATTCTAATTTATTTCCATATCGATAACTTACTTTCTTTTTCATATTTTCATAAAATTCTATGAGGTCTTTTAATTTATACAACTGCTTATTGGTTCCAATTTTAAATTCTATTTTTAATTCTTTATTATAATTGATAAATAGTAATTTAGGTACTAATTTTATATTCGTATCTAACAACCTTGTTTGTTTTTGCTCTAAGCTATTGATTAATTTCATTTCGTCCTCATAAAAAGTATTGATTAAATCCTTAAATTCTGTATGCTTTTCTCTTGTTTTTTTACCCTGCTGATTTTCATTGTATTTTGGATTTCCATCTACCTCTAATAATGTTGCTACAATATGTTTACAAGCTGCATAATGCGTATGATAATCTTCACATTCACATACTGATTGTTCTAATTCTCCATTTTTCACAACTACTTTTACTTT
Organism: uncultured Clostridia bacterium; assembly: GCA_949935895.1. Taxonomy (GTDB): domain Bacteria; phylum Bacillota; class Clostridia; order TANB77; family CAG-508; genus RGIG8482. The sequence continues at coordinate 8,901 of CATLGL010000017.1, read as the reverse complement.
ATAATCATCATAATGACCTTCCACTTCAGCAGTAATAGAAAAATTATTACTATTCTCATAATAAATATTTTCGATACTTACTCTTTTTTGTCTTACATAATTATTGGCTCTTGTTAGACGATCTGGTCCTGCTTCTTGATATATTTCATTTGCTACATTTTGGTTAATATACATATGGACTCCTTTAAAAATATGATTTATTATTATATCATATCTTTTTAAGTTAGGGAACAATTATTGAAATTTTTATATTATTTATAGTTACCATTTAAAATCGCTTTCGATATTATCTCCAAAAACCATATATTGTTTGTAAAGTTTGAATAATTGAGATTTATAATCTTTTTGTAAATCTCAAATTAAGTTTATCGTAGCGAAAAAGATAGTAATTTATTCATGAATTACTATCTTTCTAATAATATTATGATTTAATAAGTTTTTTAACATTATTCTAAACTTTCATATGATAAAATCCTTACAATTCACTTACCATTTTTACTCACTTATTACCCATGCTCCATTTTCATTTTGTCCACTTGTTTTACTATTATTTTTTAAATAGACAATTGGTCGAATACGGCTACTACGAGCATGTTGTTGCAAACCATCAGAATAACCTCCACATAAATAGTAATCACGAATAGCTCCTTCTCTTACATTGCATATATCAAATCCTTGACGGTTTAAATATGAACTAACAGTACGACTTGCCATCCAATAATCCGCATAGCTTTCATTTACTTTATTTCTAAATAGTATCTGATAAATCTTACTTGTAGTATCTTTTAAGTATTCTGAAGCTATACATAAATATGCTGTCCAAACATCGCTTCTTACTTTTGCTGTTGCAGATACTCCGTCCTTGTGTTGTTTTGGTTGGATGATAGATATTATGACTATACGAATTTCCATAATGATAAGTAGTACCTACATCATTATCTGAAAATGTTGTTGGATCATATCCTATTATTCCATTCACATCCTCTGCAGTAATACTTCTTGCACCACTTCCTGTAATTACTCCTTTATCTATTCCCTCTACTACATCTCCTGTTTCATAAGTAAACGTTTTTGTGGTATTTGCTCCTTCGCCATATCCATAAATTTTGCAGATTTCATTTAACTCCTGCTCTCCATATAAATATCCTATTGCCCCTTGCATTATAAACCCTACTCTATCATTGGGATCTATTGGTTCTGCACTAATTAATACTACTTCTCCTGTTGTCTCATTTTTACTTAATACTCTCCACTCTATCGTATTATTGGCACTAAAGGTTTGTTTTGAATGTCCATTTCCATGGGATGGTCCGCTTCCTACTGGTGATGTATAGCTTAATTTACTGGCATCTGTTACTCCTTTTGTTGGATTATATGCTACATAATCTCCTATTTGCACTTTCCTTGCTAATGCATTTTCTGGTAATTTTCCGCATTGCTATATTAAGATTATCTTCTGCTTCAGTTGAAATTTTATCTATCATATTGTCTTCATATTTTTCAGCATTGGTATAGTTTCTTCCTGCTTCTTGTGCCATTTTAAAGATGCCTCTTTCTCCTAACACTAAATTTAGTGTAATTCCAGCTAATATTAAAAGTACAATAATCGTTATTACTAATGCTATTAACGTTATCGCTCTGTTTTCTTTTATTTTTTTCATTCGTATTTCCCTCCATATTTTTGTTGTGTATTATGATATAATAAGATGTCTTTTTTATATTATGTAATATTTTTTCTTATCTTATCCCTATAATTATATATATCTTATTTTATGGTATTATTTTATCTTTACTTATATTACTTTGTCAATGTTTTTTTACGTTTTAGAATAATTTTATGTTTAATTTACTTTTCAAACTATCTGTACAAATATGTATTGTAAGACCTTCTTATCTTGCTATCCATCTCAAATAAAGAGACCATCTTTGTAACTTAAAGTTAGACTATAATAATACAATAAAGTCCAAAAGAATAGAAGTAGATTTTTTAAACTACTTCTATTCTTTTAGAGTTATTTTTTCCTTCCTTTTACTGACGTTTTTTTCTTAGCTGTTGTTTTTCTTTTGGTCTTTGTTTTCTTTTTTGTCTCTTCTAGTTCTGGTTTTTCTTCTGGTTCTTCCCATTTTTCTCCTGGCTTTGGTTTGTTCCATGAGATATAATCACAAGATTTTGGGTTGTTTTCACAAATATAGTAATTTCTTTTTTTCTTAGTTTTTCGTATTTGTACTTTTGCACCACATTTTGGACAAGGTACTTCTATTGTTTCTACCAATGGTTTTGCATTTTTACATTCTGGGTAACCTGGACATGCTAAGAATTTACCATATTTTCCATATTTAATTACCATCATTTTACCACATTTTTCACATGGCACATCTGATACTTCTTCTACTAATTCCACATGTTCTAGTTCTTTTTCTACTTTTTCTACCACTTTTTCAAATGGTGTATAGAAGGTACGAATTGTATGTTTCCAATTTTCATTTCCTTCTGCTATTTGGTCAAACTCATTTTCCATTTTTGCTGTAAATTCTACATTGATAATATCACTAAAGTTCTCAATTAGTAAATTATTAACAATCCTTCCTAACTCTGTTGGTGATAATTGTTTTTGTATCTTTTCAATATATCTTCTTTCTAAAATAGTAGTAATTGTTGGTGAATAAGTACTTGGTCTTCCAATTCCTTTTTCTTCTAATGCTTTTACTAAACTTGCTTCTGTGTATCTTGGTGGTGGTTGTGTAAAACTTTGTTTTGCGTCTAATTTTTGTTTTTTCACTTCTTGTTCTTGTACTAAACTTGGTAAATTTGCATTTAACTCCTCTTCTTTATCATCCTGTCCTTCTACATATAATATCATAAATCCTTTAAATTTTAAGTTTTGACCGATTTGCTTTAAAAGTATAACCGAGAAGCATCAATTGTTACATTCATGGTATCAAAAATAGCATTTGACATTTGACTTGCAATAAATCTGTTATAAATTAGCTTATATAATTTATACTGATCATTTGTTAAAGAATCTTTTATTTCATCTGGTGTTATTTCTATATAAGTTGGTCGAATGGCCTCATGTGCATCTTGAGCATCTTTTCCTGTTTTATAATATCGGTTATTATAATATTCTTCCCCATACGTTTTTAAGATATGGATTTTAGCAGCATCTCTTGCTACCTCTGAAATTCTAGTAGAATCCGTTCTCATATAAGTAATTAACCCAACTGCTCCTTTATCTGGTATTTTTACTCCTTCATATAAACCTTGTGCAACACTCATTGTCTTTTTAAGAGTAAAACCAAGCTTTCTAGAAGCCTCTTGTTGCATGGTACTTGTTGTAAAAGGAGGTGCTGGTGTACGCTTTTTTTCCCCTTTTTTCACTTCTTGTATTATATATTTTGCATTTTGAATTTGTTTTAAAACTTCTTCTACTTCTTCTTGTTTATGAAGTTCCTGCTTTTTATTATCTTTTCCATAAAATTTTGCTTCAAATGTCTTTTTAGATGTTTCTTCTAATAAATATGCATAGATGTTCCAATATTCTTCTGGAATAAATTTTTCAATTTCTTCTTCTCTATCTACAATTAATTTTACAGCAACAGATTGTACTCTACCTGCTGATAATCCACGTCTTACCTTTTTCCATAATACTGGACTAATTTTATAACCTACAATTCTATCTAGTACTCTTCTTGCTTGTTGTGCATTTGTTAAATGCTTGTCAATTTTTCTTGGCTTCTGAATTGCTTCTTTTACAGCCCCTTTTGTAATTTCGTTAAAGGTAACACGTACATCATCATTTTCATCAATCCCCAAAATATGTGCTAAATGCCATGCAATTGCTTCTCCCTCACGGTCAGGGTCAGTTGCAAGATATACTTTCTTAGCAGTTGCTGCTTCTTTTTTTAATGATTTAATTAAATCACCTTTTCCACGAATATTAATATATTCTGGCTCAAAGTCATGTTCAATATCAATTCCCATTTTTGATTTTGGTAAGTCCCTAATGTGCCCCATAGAAGCAATTACTTTTGTATTTCCTCCCAAAAATTTTTTAATGGTATTTGCTTTTGCAGGTGATTCCACAATGATTAGTTTGTCGGCCATTGTTTCCTCCTTTTTGGTAATGATTATTTCATTATCATAGTCCATATTGTTTCATTTTGCAATAGATTTTATAAAAAAACTTCTTAAAATAAGTTAATGTTTAGAATCCTTCTCTAAGAAGGTTACAAACTTTAACATAAAAGCCTTTTTCATAAGGGGGCTTTTGTTAATAGGCAAGTGTTCTTTTATATCTTTTTAAGTACCTATCTCCCCCTTTAGGCTGACACCTCCCTTGTTAAAGGAGGATTTTTATAAATCTTTCTTGAATTTCGTACATTTTATAGTCTAAACTGTAATTTATTAAGACTTATCATATACAAAGCTTAACAGTCTAAAACTAATTCGTTATTTTTACATTGTCCTTCTAATGTTTCTTTTAACAAACCTGGCATAACTGTACCTTGTTTAAACTTTTCTAATAATTCTACGATTTCTGATTCCTCCATTGTTACATGTTCTACTACATCTTTTTCTACTTCTGGCTTCTCTGTTTTGTATTCTGTTTTTACTACTTCAATACCATAAAATACGCCAAGATTTTCTTGCTTTTCTATTTTATAGTATTCTAATCGAATCGGATAATAAATATGATTCTGTGCTAATATCTCCTTTCCGATATATGTTCCTCCATAAAAAGTTTTCATATGTTTTCCTCCCCTCAGCCACTTACTATACCCCATTTTATACGGTTAGGCAAGCTTTTTCGTACGCGTGATTTTACAATATTTTACAATTCCGTTCAAAAAAAGACATCTTCTTTTAAAAAATGTCTTGTTTTTTATCATTGTTATAAAAATAATATATCTCTGAAATCTTAATGAAATATAATATAAATAGAAATAATATCATCTATTTATATTAATTTAAAAGCCTTACAATTTCTTTATAAATTTTATCCTCTACATTTTTTATTGTTATTTTTTTTGCATTTTCTCCCATTTGTTTCATTTGATTATCGTTTTGAATAATCTTTTGTATTGCTTTGCTAAGTACTTCAGAAGTTAAGTCTTTATTTAAAATAATAGTAGCAGCTCCTACTTTTTGTAAGACCTTTGCGTTATACTCTTGATGGTTGTTACTAACATTTGGTAATGGTACAAATATTGCAGGCTTTCCAACAGTGGAGATTTCTGTAATGGTCATGGCCCCACTTCTTGAAATAACTAAATCTACACTATTTAATACCTCTTCCATATTATAAATGTAAGGTACTATCTTTACATTTTCTTGTTTAGATAAATTTTTAATTCTTTGTTTTACTAAATCAAACTGTAATGGACCTGGAGCCCATATAATTTGATATGTCTTATTTAAATTTTGATTTATGATATCGGTAATAACATCATTGATAGCTTTTGCTCCTTGACTTCCTCCAAAAACCAATACCACTGGCTTATTTTTCTTTAATCCTAAGTTCCTAAGTATATCCTCCTTTTGTGATATATCTAATTCTAAATTTTTAATCTTCGTTGGTGTTCCTGTTAAAATAACACGCTTTGCATTTGGTAATTCTTTTTTTGCCTCTTCAAATCCAACTAAAATAGTATCTACCTTTTTTGCTAACATTTTTACTGCTTTTCCAGGAAAAGCATTACTTTCATGTAATAGTGTTGGTATTTTATACCTTTTTGCAGCAAGAATACTAGCTCCACAAATATAACCACCTGTTCCAATTACAATATCTGGTTTAAATTCCCTTATTATTTTTTTTGCCTCTCCGAATCCCCTGTAACGTTTTTAAATTATTTTTTAAACTTTTGAAACTAATAGCTTTACTCAATCCATATGCATGTATTGTTTTTAGTAAAAAACCTGCTCTTGGTACCAAATCATTTTCTAATCCTCTACTAGTTCCTATAAACATAATTTCAGATGTTGGATTTTCTTTTTTTATTTTATTGGCAATTGCAATTCCAGGATTAATGTGTCCTCCTGTTCCTGCTGCTGCTATAATAACTCTCATTTTTTCCTCCTAGACTTTTTTACATGACCTTGATATATTCAATAATATACCGAACAGCTCCTAGTAAAATAGCAAGTGATGTTCCCCCATAACTAAAAAACGGTAGTGTAATTCCTGTACTTGGCATAGAAGATGTTACAACGGCAATATTCATAATAGCTTGTAGTCCTACCAAAGAAGTAATTCCAACAGCAACTAGACTACCAAACATATCTGGTGCTTTCATAGCAACTAGTAATCCTCTCCAAATAAAAATAGCAAATAGAATAATAACAACTGCACATCCAATAAAGCCTAATTCTTCTGCTAATACCGAAAAAATAAAGTCGTTATGTGGTTCTGGTAAATACAAATATTTTTGTTTACTTTCTCCAAGTCCTGCTCCAAAAATTCCGACCGAGAACCTATTGCATATAAACTTTGAACAATTTGCCATCCATCGCCTTGTATATCACTCCATGGATTAAAAAATGTTACAATTCTAGAAATACGATATGCACCTTTTTCTGTAAATTTTGCAACTGCAAATAAAGCTCCTGCTCCTCCTACTGCACCAATACTCCCTAAAGTAAGGAAATGTTTCATTTTACATCCTGCCATTAACATCATAATAGAAACTGTCATTATAATAATAATGGTAACACTTAAATGATCTTGAAAAAAAATAAGAATAATAGCAATTGGTATTAAATATAAAAAAGGCGTAATAAATCCTGTTTTTAATTCCTTTAATTTGTCTTTGTTTTTAGTAAGCCATGATGCATAAAAAACAATTAAAGCAATTTTAACAATTTCAGATGGTTGAAAACGGAGCGAGCCTATTTCTAACCATCTTGTTGCTCCTTTTGCAGAAGAGCCTAGTAATGGTACAATTGCTAATATAATAACAGAGGCAACATAAGCAATTCCTGCAAATTTTGTATATTCATGGTAATCTATTTTAGAAACAAATAACATCATTGCAATTCCTAAAACAGCAAACATTGCTTGCCTTGAAACATAAGCATAACTGTTTCCACTTTCTGCAAGTGCAGAAGGTGAGCTTGCAGACAATACCATAACAATTCCTATTGCAAGTAGAATTAACACAACAACAAATAATATAAAGTCAAATGGTTTTTTTCCAGTATTTGTTTGCCTTTTCTTTGTTTGTATCATTTGCTTTTTTGCTCCCCCTTCTTATCATAACCAATTTTTGTCATACTCAACTCATAAATTTTTCCTTTGTTTGTATTGATACTACCCTCATGCTTGTTGAAATATTTTTATACACAAATTAGTCCTATAATACACAATACTAATGTAATTATACTAAAAATAGATACTACTTTATTTTCTCCCCAACCAGATAATTCAAAATGATGATGTAATGGTGCCATTTTGAAAAAGCGGTTTCCTGTCTTTTTAAAATATAATACTTGCATAATAACAGATAATGTTTCTAATACTGGTATAAAAGCAATAATGATTAGTATTAGTGGCATTTTTAAATACAATGCCATAGCAACAATAACACCACCTAATAATAGTGACCCTGTATCTCCCATAAATACTTTAGCTGGATGCATATTAAATAATAAAAATCCTAAACAAATTCCAATTACAATAGTTCCAAATACAACAACTTCTTTTATATCGAATATTACACCTATAACAGTTAGACAAGTAATCACAACCGCTGATATAGTCGGACATAATCCATCTACACCATCTGTTAGATTAATCGCATTTGTAGTTGCTAGAATTACAAAAATAGCAAATGGAATATAAATCCAAATTGGTAAATACATATATACTTTTAAAATAGGGATATAAGTATCTGTTCCTAAGTTAATAATTTTAATTAAATAAATAATATAGGTTACCGCAATTGCTAAAAGACCTATCATTTTATAAGCTGGTTTTAATCCTTTTGTATTTTTAAATACAAGTTTTTTAAAATCATCAATAAAACCAATCAAGCCAAAACCTATGGACATAATCGCAAGTGGTATCAATTTTTTAGCAAGTTCAATATCATCTTTTGTATAACTAATAAATATAAAAATAACTAATATGGTAATCGCAATTGCTATAATAACACCACCCATAGTAGGTGTTCCTTGCTTATTTAAGTGTGATTGTGGTCCATCTTCTCTTTCAATTTGCCCCACTTTTAATTTTTTTAATATGGGAACAATCATTAATCCCAATACTACTGTTACAAAAAATGATAATAACAGTATTTTTATTTGAAAATTCACTTTTCTCACCCTTTATTTGAACTAAAGTTACTTTTGTAAATAAATTATTTTTTCTTTTTCTTACTTTTATCCTTCTCTTTTTGAATTAGTTCTTCTACTACTTCTCGTACAATTATTCTTTCATCAAATGGTAATTTCTCATGGTTAATTTCTTGATATGGTTCATGTCCTTTACCAGCAAGCACAATCATATCCGTTTTACAAGCCATTTTGATTGCCTCTTTAATTGCTTCTTTTCTATCTACTATACATATATATTGACCTGTTGTCTTTTTTATACCATCTTCAATTTCTTTTATTATTTCTTCTGGCTCTTCTGTTCTTGGATTATCACTTGTAATAATCGTATTCGTTGCTACCCTACCAGAAACCTCTCCCATTAAAGGTCTTTTTATTTTATCTCTATCCCCTCCGACATCCAAATACACTAATGACTCTTCCTTTTGTATATGATTTTACTGCACGCAAGATGCTTTCTAAGCTTTCTGGTGTATGTGCATAGTCTATCATAATTGTTAAATCAAGTTTATTTTCAATAAGTTCACTTCTGCCAGGAACTCGTACCTCTAATAATGCTTCTTTAATTTGCT
>CATLGL010000016.1 GCA_949935895.1 uncultured Clostridia bacterium | reverse complement strand
AAAAGCCATTGTAGGGAAAAATGCAAAAATGGACTGGGTATCACGGTTCTTTTGGTTCCAAAATTTCCATGTTATACCCAATGAGCATTTTAAATGGAGAAGGAGCAAAATCAGAATTTACAGGAATTTCTTTTGCAGGAAAGGGGCAAAATTTAGACAATGGATTTAAAGTGATTCATAATGCCAAAAATACATCTAGTGTCGTAAATGCAAAATCAATTTCGAAAAACGGAGGAAAGTGTACTTACCGTTCACTAGTAAGAATTTGTGAAAATGCAGAAGGTTCAAAATCTAGTGTGTCTTGTGAATCTCTTATGTTAGATGACATTTCTGTTTCAGATACAATACCAGTAAATGACATTCAAACCGATGAAGTAGAATTTTCCCATGAAGCAAAAATTGGAAAAATTAGTGATAAAACCATTTTTTATTTAATGAGTAGAGGACTATCAGAAGAAGACGCCAAAGCAATGATTGTAAGAGGATTTGCATATCCAATTGCAAAAGAATTGCCAATAGAATATGCAGTAGAAATGAATAATTTAATTAACTTAGAATTAGAAGGTAGTATTGGGTAAAAATAAGGAAAATCCTCTAGCTATATATTTGATGGGAGAAGAGGATATATATTCAAAATAAGTAATAGACAAATGCAAGAAGAATGATTGATTTTACAATGATATAAGTATAAAAGTGAAAGGACTAACTATGGAGACATTAAAATTAAATGAAACACCAGTAAGAACATCAAGAAATTTTAATATAAACAATATGAAATTAGAAGGTGTTTATATACCAGAAAAAATAGAGAAATTTAATCATATAGAAATCATAGGAGGCAATAGCGAAAATAAGGTAACGAGTAATACAAAGTCTTGCCATTTAACTTATGGTTTAGGAAAAGAACTTACAAATCAAGTAGAAAAACAGGCAAATCAAAAACTAAACATAATACTTGAAGGTAAGCAAAATCAAGAAATGAAAATTGAATTCCAATTTGATGAAAACAATAAGCAATTAGTAGAGCATATTGAAATAGAAGCACAAAAAGAAACTAAAGCAACAGTCATCATACAATATAAATCGCAAGAAGACATACTAGCATTTCATAATGGAATAATAAAGTTACATGCCAAAGAAAAGGCAAGTATTAATGTGATTTTAATCAACTTTATGAATCAAAATTCAAATAACTTTTTAAGTATAGAAAATGAACTACAAAAAGAGGCAAAAGTAACCTATACCATAATTGATTTTGGTGGAAAAAATAGCTTTACAAATGTTTATTCAAGCCTAAAGGGTACATTATCAAATAGTATAATCAATACTCTTTATTTAGGAAATAAAGATCAAATATTAGACTTAAATTATATAGCACAATTACAAGGAGAAAAGACTAGTGTTAACATACAAGTAGAGGGAGCATTAAAAGACAATGCAAAAAAGCATTTTAAAGGAACAATTGACTTTAAAAAGGGTTGTAAAAAAGCAATAGGAAATGAAACGGAAAATTGTATGTTACTATCAGATAAGGCAAAATCGATTGCTCTACCCATGTTATTATGTGCTGAAGAAGAGGTAGAAGGAAATCACTCTACTTCTGCAGGAAAAGTAGGAGAAAAAGAATTATTCTATTTAATGAGTCGAGGGATAGAAAAAAAAGAAGCCATGAAGTTAATGGTAAAGGCAAGATTTTATAAAATACTAGAAGGAATTAAGAAGGAAGAATTAAAAAAGGGTATCTTACAAGAAATTGATGCAAGATTAGATTAAAAAACCACGATATCTCTTGAAAAAAGAGGTATTGGAAAAATTTTATGATAAATAATAGAACAAAGCACCTTTATAAAAGGAGAGTGGCTCAAAAAAGCAAGACAGAGGGTTCTAAAAGGAGAAAAATTATGAACATAGAAGAAATAAAAAAAGATTTTCCAATTTTAGAAAATAAAAAAATTACATATTTAGATAGTGGAGCAACCACACAAAAACCTATCTATGTGATAAATAAAATAGATGAATTTTATAAAATGCATAATGCCAATCCACATAGAGGAGCATATGAATTAAGTGTACAAGCAACCGAAGAGTATGAAAACACTAGAAAGAAACTTGCAAATTTTATTCATGCGAAGCACCAAGAGGAAATTATATTTTCTAAAAATGCAACAGAAAGCTTAAATTTAATTGCATATTCATATGGTTTAGAAAACTTAAAAAAAGATGATGAAGTGGTAATTTCAATTATGGAACATCATTCTAATTTAGTACCATGGCAGAAAGTAACAAAACAAACTGGTAGTAAACTACAATATATGTATATAAATAATCAATTTGAAATAGAGGATAAGGAAATTGAAACCAAGATTACAGATAAAACTAAAATTGTTAGTATTACACATGTTTCTAACGTAACTCGGAACGATTAACAATCTAAAAAAAATCATTAAACAAGCCCATAAAAAAGGAGCTATTGTTATAGTAGATGCTTCTCAAAGTATTCCACATATGAAAATAGATGTACAAGAATTGGATTGTGATTTCTTAGTATTTTCAGGACACAAAATGTTGGCTCCTTTAGGAATTGGTGTATTATATGGAAAAAGAGAAATACTAAATAAAATGACTCCATTTTTAATGGGAGGAGATATGATAGAATATGTATACGAACAAGAAGCTACATTTGCACCACTTCCTAATAAATTTGAAGCAGGGACACAAAATATAGAAGGAGTTATTGGGCTTGGAGCAGCTATTGATTATATTGAACAAATTGGATATGACCAAATACAAACAATAGAAAAAGAAATTTTAACATATGCAAAGGAGCAACTCTCTAAACTTGATTTTTTAGAGTTATATCTAACATCAAATGAAAATCATCATTCAAGTGTGATTTCCTTTAACATAAAAGGAGTACATCCACATGATGTAGCAAGTATATTAGATGCAAATGGAGTATGTATACGTTCTCGGAAACCATTGTGCACGGCCCACTAATGAGATTTTTAAAATTAGACTCTACTTGTAGAGCAAGCTTTTATTTTTATAACACAAAAGAGGATGTAGACCATTTAATAAATGCATTAAAAAGAGCATATAATATGTTTAAAAAATATATAAAATAGTTTTAACAAAAGGGGGGTTAAAATGAAGGATAATTTTGAAGAAGTATATAATGAACTTATTATGGAGCATAGTATGAATTCGTATAATAAAAAAAAATTGGAAAAAGCAGATATTTCCCAACAAGGACATAATCCTAACTGTGGAGATGAAATTACATTAGAAATAAAATTAAATAAAGATAAAATAGAAGACATGGCATTTTCAGGGCATGGTTGTGCCATATCCCAAAGCTCTACATCTATAATGATAGATACTTTAAAAGGAAGGACAATTTGTGAGGCAAAAGAGATTATCAATACTTTTATTCAAATGATAAAAAGAGAAATAACCAATGAAGAAGAACTAGAAAAACTAGAAGATGCAATATGTTTTAAGAATATATCTAATATGCCAGCAAGAGTAAAATGTGTATTACTTGCATGGCATACTATAGAAGATATGCTAAATAAAAAATAATAAAAGGAACAAAGAAAATGAAAAACAAAAAAGTATTATTAGGCATGAGTGGAGGAGTTGATAGTAGTGTATCTGCTCTTTTACTAAAACAGCAAGGATATGAAGTAATTGGAGTAACATTGGAATTATATAAAGGAGGTAGTTGTTGTAATCAAAAGACATATCAAGATGCCCAAAAAGTATGTAATCAAATTGGTATACCACATATTACCTATGATGCCAAAGAAGAATTTAATAACTATGTTATTAATGATTTTATTAATACTTATGGTAAATGTCAAACACCTAATCCTTGTATTGAATGTAATAAATATATCAAATTTGGATTTATGTATGAAAAAGCAAAACAATTAGGATGTGACTATATTGCAACAGGACACTATGCCAAAACAGAATATGATAAACAATTTGGTAGATGGGTATTAAAAAAATCCAATGCAGGCAAAAAAGACCAGAGTTATGTATTATGGAGTATCCCAAAACAAACTTTAGAACATGTTTTGTTTCCATTAGCAGATTTTGAACAAAAAGAAGAGATAAGAAAAATAGCAAGAAATTATCGTTTAGAGGTAGCAGATAAAAAAGATAGTGAAGATATCTGTTTTATACCAGATGGAAACTATAAAAAGTTTTTAGAAACTCATTCATATATTAAGCAAAAACCAGGAAACATTGTAAATAAACAAGGACAAATATTAGGAAAACACTTAGGATTATATCACTATACAATTGGACAAAGAAAAGGATTAGGTATTTCTAATAAAGTGCCATTATTTGTAGTAGGGTTTCATGAAGAAAAAAATGAAGTGATTGTGGGAGAAGAAAGAGAGCTTTACGAAAAAGAAATTATGGTATCAGATATCAATTTATTACTAGTAGAGGATATAACAGACTGGCTAGAAGTAGAAGTAAAAACTAGATATTCAGCAAATTTTGCAAAAGCAAAAATAAGAAAAGAACAAGACCAAATAAGAGTTATTTTCTATGAACCACAAAGAGCAATGACAAAAGGGCAATCAGCTGTATTTTACATAGAGGATATTGTACTAGGCGGAGGAAAAATAAGTTAAGGTTAAATAATTTAAATAGTGTTTTTAAAAACAAGCTAATAAAGGCATATTGAAAAGGAGGAAGGATGAAAAAACAGAAATTTGATCTTCAAGGAATGACATGTAGTAGCTGCTCTACTCATATTGAAAAGGCAGTAGAAAAACTGAAAGGAGTGCAAAACATCAATGTAAATTTACTTGCAAATAATATGACAGTAGAATATGATGAAACTATACAAAATAGCAAACGGTATTATACAAGCAGTAGTAGCTGCTGGATATCAAGCGGACATTGCAAAAAGTGAGGCAATAAAACACAATAATAAAACTTCACAAAAGGATAATATGGATATTACCATACAAGATATGAAAAAAAGACTTATCATTTCTATTTTCTTTTTAATTCCACTAATGTATATTGCGATGTATCACATGTTTGAGCAATGGTTTGGTATTCCTACGCCATCAATGATAGATGCAATATTTCATGGAAATCAAAATGCAATTACATTTGCATTTACGCAATTTTTGTTATTATTACCAATTGTGTATGTAAACAGGAGTTATTTTATAATTGGATTTAAACGATTGTGGAAAAGAACTCCTAATATGGATTCATTAATTGCTATGGGAAGTAGTGCAGCAATTATTTATGGAATATTGGCTATATACATGCTTGGATTGGGCTTAGGACATCATCAAATCGATTTGGTAGAAAAGTACAAAATGGATTTATATTTTGAGGCTGCAGGAATGATTTTAACCCTAATTACATTAGGAAAATATCTTGAAACAAAGTCAAAAAGGAAAACAAGTGAAGCCATTAGCAAGCTAATGAATCTAGCTCCCAAAACTGCTACAGTAATTAGACAAGAAAAAGAAATGCAGGTTAGTTTAAGTGATATTGTAATAGATGATATTGTTGTAATAAAACCAGGAGAAAGCATAGGAGTTGATGGGATAATAATAAAAGGAAATTCCTCTATTGACCAAGCAAGCATGACAGGAGAAAGTATACCAGTTGAAAAAACAGTAGGAGACAACGTAATTTCTGGGACAATCAACCAAAATGGTTCTTTTTATATGAAGGCAACAAAAGTAGGAGATAATACAACTCTTTCGCAAATTATTAAACTTGTAGAAGAAGCATCTTCTTCAAAAGCACCAATTGCGAAATTAGCAGATAAAGTAAGTGGAATATTTGTGCCATGTGTAATTGCTATTTCCATTATTGCTACAATAATTTGGTTAATACAAGGACAAAGTTTAGAATTTGCATTAAGCATTGGAATTGCAGTATTGGTCATTTCATGTCCATGTGCATTAGGACTTGCCACACCAGTGGCTATTATGGTAGGAACAGGAAGGGGAGCAGCAGAAGGGATTTTAATAAAATCAGCAGAAGCTTTAGAACAATTACATTCAGTTAATACTGTAATATTAGATAAAACAGGAACAATTACAACAGGAACAACAACAGTAACCGATATATACTCTGTAATAGATGAAAAAGAACTATTAAAAATAGCAGGAAGTATAGAAAAAAATTCTACTCATCCATTATCAATAGCTATTTTGGAAAAAGCAAAACAAGAAAAAGTAGACTTAATAGAAGTACAAGAATTTAAGAATGCTTCAGGAAGAGGAGTAAAGGCAAAAATAGAAGATAAGCAATATTTTGTAGGAAATCTTGCTTTTATGAAGGAAAATAAAATAGAACAAGAGCAAATAGATAAAAAAGCAAATAAGTATTTAAAACAGGGAAAAACAGTTATTTATATTGCAAATGAAGAAAAAATAATAGGGATGTTAGCCATACAAGATATGATAAAAGATACTAGTGTGCAAGCAGTAAAAGAATTAAAAAGAAATCATCTACAAGTTATTATGCTAACAGGGGATAATAAAAAAGTAGCACAAATAATTGCAAAAGAAGTTGGAATTGATACGGTTATTTCAGAAGTATTACCACAAGATAAAGAAAAAGAGGTTGCTAAGTTGCAAGAAAATGGGAAAAAAGTAGTATTTGTAGGAGATGGTATAAATGATAGCCCAGCACTAGTAAAAGCAGATGTAGGAATCGCAATTGGTTCTGGAACAGATATTGCTATTGAGGCAGCAGACATTGTTTTAATGAAGGACAATTTGTTAGATGTTGTAACAGCAATTCGATTAAGTAAGGCAGTTATCAGAAACATAAAAATGAACTTGTTTTGGGCATTTTTCTATAATATTATTGGGCTTCCAATTGCTTGTGGTGCTTTTTATTTTAGTTTAGGATTAAAACTAAATCCGATGATAGGAGCACTAGCGATGAGTTTAAGCTCAGTATGTGTGGTAACCAATGCTTTAAGATTAAAGAATTTTAAACCAAAATTTCAAGTACCAATTACAATAGAAAGGGAAGACTTAAAACATAAAGAAAAAGGAAAAGAGGTGATAAAACAGATGAAAACAATAAAAATTGAAGGAATGCAATGTAATCATTGTAAAATGACAGTTGAAAAGGCATTAAATTCGATTGATGGCATAACAAAAGTAGAAGTCAATTTAGAGAATAAAAGTGCAATAATCGAAAACGAAAAAGAAATAGAAGACAGTCAAATAAAGGAAGTAATAGAAGCAGAAGGATTTCAAGTAATGAATATCAAATAAAAAGAAGGGAAAAAATATGCTAAATCAATTTTCGCGAACGGAATTACTAATTGGAAAAGAAGGAATTAAGAAACTACAACAAGCAAAGGTTGCAATATTTGGTATAGGTGGGGTAGGCTCCTTTGTCGTAGAAGGATTAGCAAGAGCAGGAGTTGGCGAATTTGTGTTAATTGACCATGATATAATTGAGGAAACAAATTTAAATAGGCAAATAATAGCAACGAAGAAAACAATAGGCAGAAGCAAAGTAGAAGTAGCAAAGGAACGAATATTAGACATTAATCCAGATGCTAAAATTAAAATACACAAAGAATTCTTTTGTAATAGTAGTTCTAATATATTAGACAATACTACTTCATATATCATAGATGCTGTCGATACAGTAAGTGCTAAAATTGAATTAGTAGTACAAGCGAATTGCTTACAACTTCCAATAATATCCTGTATGGGAACAGGAAATAAATTAAATTCAACAGCATTTGAAGTAGCAGATATTTATGAAACCAGTGTATGTCCACTTGCGAAAGTAATGAGAAAAGAATTAAGAAAAAGAGGAATTCCAAACTTAAAAGTGGTATATTCAAAAGAAGAACCAATAAAACAAATGAATTATGAAAATATGATGGAAACTAAAACAAAAAAAATACCAGGAAGTATATCATTTGTTCCATCTGTTGCTGGTTTAATTATAGCAGGAGAGGTAGTAAAAGATATAATTTTTAGTTGAAAAATTATGTTAAATAAAGTATAATATTAAAGTAGAAAACTAACAAAAGCAGTAAAGCTCGTCAATTATAGAATGAGCGGAAAGGAGTAGAATGAGTAAAATATCATTCGAACGGCTGGGAAAATATCTTCGTTTTAATAGAACAGCCGAAGATGGAGAGTGGATGCAGTTTTTAGTTGCTATAGAGGAAAGCGAAGAACTGCAATTTCCTACCTTATTAGATCAGGCTTATTTTGATAAGCTTCCTAAAAATGAGAGGGACTACATTAAGGAGCAGGTAAAAAAGGTACAGGAATATCCGCTTAATTCCTGAAGACTTACGAACAAAAAAGTGCTAGGCGATTGCCAATCGCCTAGTACTTTTTTTGTTTGTTTCCCATTTAGAAATTTGCATATTCGTTTTTTAAAGTTTTCTCCATAATTTCTTTTTCACAAAGCTTAAAAAGTCATTGGGATTTCCAATAGAGAAATTATTTTTTAATAAAATATAAGAATGGCTTTTATCTAAATATAAATAAAAACCGGTCATTTTGTTCATGAATTTTATAAAATTTTGAATATTTTAATTTCACAAAATCTGTATCATTTTT
The DNA here is from genome assembly GCA_949935895.1 of uncultured Clostridia bacterium. Classification (GTDB taxonomy): domain Bacteria; phylum Bacillota; class Clostridia; order TANB77; family CAG-508; genus RGIG8482. Next base: position 8,764 of record CATLGL010000016.1, on the reverse strand, counting down.
AATGGTAACAAAATCATCATAAAATGTATAAGTATTTTTCATCTTCTTTTTTACTTTAGGACTAGTAGCTTCTTTTTTAGTAAGATATAAAGGATAAAAAAAGCGGTAACAAAGAAAAAAAAGCAATATAAAAATAAAACCAAGCCCTAATAATATACCGCCATGCAAAAATTGAACAACCATACAAAAAATCAGTAAAACCATAATAAATAAGGTATATAAATGGTATTTTAAATGATATTTTTTTACATGAAATTCAACAAACTTTTTATATTCTCCTAAATTATATTCTGTTGTATTTTGAAAACGTATTTCCATAACATCACCAAAGGTATTATACTAAAAAACAAAACAATAAAACCATTTGTTACCAAAATGTCATATAAATTTAATATTGATAAAGAAGCAGTAAAGTGAATTGAAAAATAAGTAAAAATAACAAATATGCAAAACGAAAATCCAATAGTGGGGATTGGAAAAAATGTAAAATTAGTGTATGCTATCAATAGAAATAAAATAAAATTTTAAGGAAAAACAAAGTGAAAAAGGGGCTATAAAAACATGAAAAAAATATTGTCAAAAATTATCAAGCAATACTGGTTTGCAATCCTTTTACAAGTGATATTTATTGGGTTAAATATCTATTTTTTAACATACCCACCTAAAATTATAGGAAATATAATTGATTTATTATATGATATAGAAACAAATAAAAATGCTATTATGCTACAAGTTTGGTATTTACTAGGTACATGTATACTATTATTATTGGTTCGTATGCCATGGAGATGGCTTGTACGGTTATGTACCAAGAAGCATTGAAAGAGATTTAAAAAATAAACTATTTGAACAGTTTATGAAAATAAAAATGACAAGTCTTCAAAATATAAAAAATGGAGAATTGATGTCCTACTTTGTAAAGGATGTTTCAGAACTAAGACAATTTATTTACCGATTGATTTCTCATGGAACAAGATTTATATTTACAATGATAATTGCAACATATACCATGATGAGTGGAGTTAATATTTTATTAACATGTGTGACATTATGCCCTATTATTATAACTATATTTGTCATTATTAAGATAAAAGAATATGTGGAGAGTAGTTTTCGAAAATCCCAAACTTATTTTACAGAGCTTTCAGAATATGTACAAGAAAGCACAGATGCCATTCGCACTACAAAAGCATATATAGGAGAAATGAACCAATTAAAAGAATTTATTAGGAAAAACAGAAAGCTACGAGAAGCCAATAATGCAGTTGATGTTCATTCCACCTTGTTATCTACGTGTCTTAATATTTGTTTTGGGCTATGTTATGGAATTTCCTTGTTATATGGTTCAAAACTAGTGCTAGAGGGTAGTATTTCAACAGGAGATTTTGTAGCATTTAATGGATATATTGGATTATTTGTAGGGCCAGTATCTTGGATTCCTGGTGTTATTTCAAGATATAAAAGGGCAAAAATTTCATATAAAAGATTAGATGATGTATTCCATTTAGAAAGAGAAAAAATAGTTTTAAAAACAGTAGAGGCTGATAATGATTTTCAAGGAAATATTGAAATACGAGATTTAAGTTTTAGTTATCCTGAAAATTTAGAAATGGTATTAAGTCATATCAATTTAAAAATAAGAAAAGGAGAAACTCTTGGGATTATTGGTACAATTGGAAGCGGAAAAACAACACTTATGAATTTATTGTTGCATTTATATCCAATTTCCAAGGGAAAAATTTTTATTGATGGAAAAGATATTTGCGATATTCCACTTACTACTTTGAGAAATCATATTTGCTATATTACCCAAGATAATTTTTTATTTTCTACTTCACTAAAAGAAAATATCAAGCTATTTAAAGAAGGATTTGAAGATGAAGAAATTAAAGAAAGCACTAAAAATGCTATGATTTATGACGATATTGAAAAAATGCAAAATGGAATTGATACAATTATTGGAGAAAGAGGAATGAATCTTTCAGGAGGACAAAAACAAAGAGTCGTAATTTCACGTGCATTTTTAAATAAAAGCAAAGTAGTTATTTTTGATGATACTTTTTCTGCTCTTGATAACAAAACAGAACAAATAGTATTAAACAATGTAAAAGAATTAGTAAAGGATAAAACATGTATTATTATTTCAAATCGTATATCTGATATTAAAGCTGCTGACCAAATTATTGTACTAGATAATGGAGTTATTAAAGAAAGCGGAGTACATGAAACACTATTACAAGAAAAGGGCGCTTATTATCATTTTTATAAAGAGCAAACAGCCAAATCACAAATGGCATTAAATTAGAAAAAGGGGTAAAAGGATGAAAAAGAAGAAAAACAATACACTATCATATGTCATTGAAATGGCAAAACCACATAAGAAAACAATTGCTGTTGTTACGATTCTTTCCTTACTTATCAATATAGGAGAATTGATAAAACCATATTTGATTAAAGTTGTCATTGATGATTATCTTAGTCAAGGAATATTCCAAAAAGGTGTAATGACAATTGGAATAATAGGAGCAATATACATAGGGCTTGTTATTTTAGGAAATGTTATTGACTTTATTGCAAGTACAGCAACTAATATGATGGGAGAAGAGATTATTTATACTATGCGAAACCGATTATTTAAGTATACACAATATGCTAATATCCCATTTCATGACAAGACATCAGCAGGAAAATTATTTGTAAGAATTACCAATGATGTAGAGGATATTTCTACTCTTTTTAAAGAAGTAATTACTACTTTTTTTAAAGATATGATTTTAATCGTTGCTATTATTGCGATTATGATTTACTTTAGTGCAAAACTAAGTTTGTTATCCTTTATTGTAATTCCATTTGTGATTGTTTTTTCAATAGTATTAACAAAAATATTAAATAAAATTTATGAAAGAGCAAAAGTTATCAAAACACAATTAAATACATTTTTAGCAGAATCAATATATGGTGCAAAGCTAATAAAAATATTTAATATTCAAAAAGAAAAACAAGAACAATGTCAAGATATCACTAATCAGTTTAGAAATGCCAGATTACCAGGAGGAATTGTTGAAGCATTATTACCAGCATTAATGACAATATTAGAAAATCTTGCAATTGCTATTATTGTATGGGCATGTCTTGGTGGTATATTACAAGATATCTTTGATGTAGGGTTAATTTATGTGTTTATTACCTATATTAAACAGTTATTTGAACCAATTACAAGAACTATTGATAATATAGAGACTGTACAAGAAGCATTTGTATCAATTAACAAAATATATAGTATTTTAGACGCTAAAGAATATATAGAAGATTTGGAAACTGGAATGCAATTATCGAAAGTAAAAGGAAAAATTGAGTTTAGAAATGTATGGTTTTCTTATGATAACCAAAGATGGGTGTTAAAAAATGTTAGTTTTACGATAGAACCAGGGCAGAGTATTGCTCTAGTTGGAAAAACAGGTTGTGGCAAAACAACAATTACCAATTTGATTAATCGATTTTATGAGATACAGCAAGGTGAAATTTTATTAGATGGTGTTAATATTAAAAATATTAGTAAGAGAAGTTTAAGACAACATATTGGAATTATTTTACAAGATCCATTCATTTTTGCAAGAAGTATTCGAGATAATATTAAGCTAAATCATACAAATATGATAGATGAGGATGTAATCAATGCCATTAAGTTATCATCAGCAGAAGACTTTATCACTTCACTTCCAAATGGAATAAATGAAATAGCAAAAGAAAGAGGCTCTTCGTTTTCAGCAGGTCAAAAGCAATTATTAGCATTTGCAAGAATTTTTGCACATAATCCATCTATTTTCATATTAGATGAAGCAACGGCAAATATTGATACACACACAGAAAAACTAATTCAAAATTCAGTTGATATTATTTCTGCTAAAAAAACATCTATTTTTATTGCACATAGATTAGCAACTATTGTGAATGTTGATAAGATTATTGTATTAGATGCAGGAGAAATTGTAGAAATGGGAAACCATGTAGAATTATTAAAAACAGGTGGATATTATAGTAAATTATATAATTCCTACTATGCAAGTTTAAATTGAAAAATTGTATAAGATATGGTATAATGTAAACATAAAAGGGCACAGACCTGAAGGGAGGTAAGAAACATGTTACAAGAAGAGGCAGAAGCTCTTTGGTACCATTATGGGTATGGAAGAAATTTTGCAAGAGCAGCAGAAGCAATTGCACAGATAGAAAAAGAGTGTGAAGAATTGGGAATTGACCGAGGGAAACACAAGGTCGTTATCAATGATGAGTGCGAATCTGTGCGGTTAATAGCCTGCGGTTAATGTAACAAGCCATCTACCCTAAACGAGGTAGGTGGCCCTTTTTTTTACTTGTATTTTATGAAAAGATATAGTATAATGGTACAAGATAAAAAAATGGAGGGAAGCTCATGGGATTAAAAAGAGAATTTAATTTTGAAGAGGACATGGAATTATTAAATTTGAAATATCAAATGAACAATGAAAGCTTATTAGAGTATTTTCAAAATGACTTAGGAGCAAATGAACCAATACAAAATAGTAGTATAATCAAAGAGTAGACAAACAAAATAAGAAAAATAAAACATACAATATTAAGATTTGTAAAGAATTTGTAAACAAATCTTAATATTTTTTTTTGTAAAAATGCTTGGAGAACATGATAAAACGTAGTATAATAAAAATGTGATATTTTAAATTTAGGAGAATAATATGAATCAAATCTTGGTGACAGAAAAAATATATGTTACTCCTGAACTGAAAAGAAAAAAGAAAATTTATAAAGGTAGCTTTTTCTTATCAGTCTTTTTAGTGTGCAGTTTGTTTTCTTATTACATATATGCAGAATATGACAGAAATAAAAGTGAAGAAGTATCAAAAGAAATTCTTGCAACATTAAATCTAGAAGTATTTGAAGAAGAAGTACCAACCAATAATAATGTACGAATGGAAAATGATGTACTAATTGTAACATTAGATGCACAAGAAAGTGATCGAGCAGAAATAGATATTACAAGACTTGCACAATCCATTAAAGATCAAATCCAAAACAAGAAAAAAGAAAGAGAAGTATTTACAGCAGAAAGTGGAGACACCTATTCTATTGATGCTATTTTAAACATACCATCATTAGAAATCAATTATCCAATATTAGACAAAACAACAGATGAATTATTAAAAATTTCACTTACAAACTATTATGGACCAAATGCAAATGAAGTGGGCAATTATGTTATTGTAGGACATAATTATCGAAATAAGAAAATGTTTGGAAAATTAGCAGATATAAAAAAGGGAGATATAGCAGAATTAACTGACTTAGAAGGAAGAACCTTAAAATATGAAGTATATGACCGTTACATAGTTGACCCAACAGATACAGCATGTACTAGCCAAATGACAAAAGGGAAAAAAGAGATAACACTAATTACATGTTCGAATTATGGAACACAAAGATTAGTAGTAAAAGCAAGACAAGTGAAATAAAGAGGAAAAATTATGCAGTCGTAGATATAATATATAATATGCTAGCTGATATGAGTGGAATATATTGAAAATAGAAGTTCAGAGTTTCTTAGCAATTCTGAACTTCTATTTTTATAAGATATTTACAAATTTGTTAAATCAACTATACTTTTTTACATTTCATATCATATGCCAATAACACAAAAATATAGTATAAAAACCATTGACAAGGTAATATAAGTAAAGATAAAATAGTACCATAAAGTAAAAAACGTGTTGATGTGGGAATAAGTTCAAATAATAGTACATAATCTTAGGAAACAGGAAAAATAAATTCCAAATACGTAAATTTACCAATAAAATACAGAGAGAAAGGAGAAACAAATGAGAAAAATAGTCAAAAACGAAAGGGGTATTACTTTGATAGCATTAGTAATTACCATTATCGTATTATTGATACTAGCAGGAATTACATTAAATTTAGTATTAGGAGAAAGAGGCATCTTTAAAATGGCACAAGAGGCAGGAAGAAACTACACAAATGCTGCAAGATATGAAGACAATATGCTAGATAGGATTACAAGTGAGGCAGAAGGAATGATAGGTGGAGAAGAACGGAAATTTGCCAGAAAACGCACTAGCAAAAAAAGTACAAGTAGGAGATTATGTAGCATATAACCCAACAAAAGGAGTGACAGATATTAGTAAATTAACGTATATATCACCAGTAGGAACAGGACCTTCCCATGGAAATGGATTTGAAGAACAAACTTTTACAGCAAATGACACTACAGAATGGAGAGTATTAAGTAAAAATGAGCAAACAGGAGAGGTGGTACTAATTAGTGCAGAACCAATCAACAATAATGCAGGTACAAGATTTACAATGAAGGGAGCAATCGGATATTTATATGCAGAGCAAGAGTTAAATGAAATTTGCAAGATTTATGGATATGGAGTAGGAGCAGATACAACAAAAATGTTTACCTATGAAACGGGAGATGTGGTAGAAGGATTAGATAAAGGAACAATTACAGGAAGTGGAGCAAGAAGTATTAACATAGAGGATCTAAATAAGATAACAGGATATGACCCAACGACATTCACAGAGCAAGTGGATGAAATAACTTATAAGTATGGAGATTCTTATATTCACACCATTGAATATCCTAGCAAATCTGAAGGTTTTATAGAAGCAAAGGAAAGAAGTGACACATTTACAGGCTATTATTATAACGTTTCTGAATATATAAAAGATACAACAAGTAATATATATCGAGTATTATTTAGGAATAAGACGAATAATAACAATGTCAATTATTGGCTAGCATCTCGTGGTGTATATTCATATTCAGACCATGCTGTATTCAGCATAGGTGTAGTGGAGGAAGGAGAGATACGTATGGGGTATCAATATCTTGGAGATAATTCAGATAATCTAACTAGCTATAGTGGTATAGATGGGAGCGTTCGTCCAATTGTGTATCTAAAATCAAATATCCAAACAAGTGGACAAAATGAGAATGGAGTATGGCAAATAAGTGAGTAGAAGAATAAAAATAAATATAGATAGAACTTAAAATTTTACAATCATAAAGCATATCCCGAAAGGTAGTAATTCGCAATAAATGAATTACTACCTTTTTACAGTAAAAGCATGGCTAAGGAGTAAGAACAAAAAATATCCACTAAGGAAAAAAATAATTTTTAGAGTAATATTAGTAGTGTTAAAAATTATATTAGAAACAAGATGATTTGTAATTAAAAAGGAAAATACAATTCCGAAAAATAGGTTTTATCATCCAATTGATAAAATCAATATGAAAATGTGTTATTTTTTTTAATTGATATAAACTAATACCAGAATTTAATAACTCACTAACATAAATAACAATAATATAGCCATGTAAACCCAAGACAGGAAGTAAAATATAAATCAAAAAGATGCTAACAAATAAATCTAAAATATTACATTTCATTACTCCTAATTGCTGATTTAATCCTTTTAAAATATTATCAACAATACTGTCAAGATACATAAAAAAGATAAGTGGAGAAAGGATTTTTAAATAATTTGCGATGTCAAAATTTTGATATATAGCAAAACTGATATCTTTTGCATAAAAGAAAAATCCTCCTAACATACCAATAGAAAAAAGAAAGGTAATTCGAAAAATCTTTTCCATTAAAAACGTAATTTTAGTATAGTCTTTTTTCGTATCGTAATAAGCAAATTCAGGTACTAATAAGCTACTAAATGAATTAATAATTACTTCTGGAAATAGTAAAACAGGAAGTGTCATACCAGAAATAAGCCCATAACTAGAAACCGCTTCATTACAAGAAAGTCCAGATTTTTCTAGGCTAGTAGGAATTAGTAATTGTTTTAGCGAGGAAAGTCCAGAACGAATATAAGAAGTAAGGGCAACAGGAAGCGAAATAGAAGTAATCATATGAAAATAGTTTTGTGTTTTTGCAGGAGGAAGGGTATGTTTTTTGCTCTCAACTTGATATAACCAAAAGCTAAACAAAAAAGAGCCAATTTCTGAAATAGTTTCTCCAAGTACTAATGACAAACAAGCATAAAAAATCCCGAGAAGGCATAAATTGCGATAAAAAATATCCGAGTAGCCAATATTTTTAAGATTTGTTCAAAAATACGACAAATAGCATTTTTTCCATTTTTTCGAAGGGCAGTGAAATAACCATTAAAGCAAGAAGACACACTAATAAAAGGAAGACTAATTCCAATAAAATAAAACAAATAATATGGAATTTTATTATGAACAAAAAAGTAAGTAATTGGTTTTGCTAAAATACATAATAGACTTCCAGCAAAAATACCAAAACCAATACTATAAAAAAAGCATTGCCTCATACTAGATTTTGTATTAGCATGTTCACAAAAAGCAGTTTGCTCTACAACAATACGAGTTACAGCTAAATTGATTCCAGAAGTAGCAAGAGTAATAAAAAATAGATAAACAGACATGATTAAACTAAAAATACCAAGAGCCTCAGCACCTACTTTTTTAGAGATGAAAACATTAAAGGAAAAACCAATAAACCTCATAATAAATGAAGTAGCTGTTAATAATAGTCCATTCACTAAAAAAATTTTAAAACGTTTCAAAATAGCATTCACCTTGTACAATATATGAAGGAATACTGAAAAATATTTTATTTCTTAATAAAACCTTAATAATCCTTATGGTTGTTTCTTAATAATTTTATGGTATATATATAAAAGAAACTTTAAAAAATGTAAAGTAGATGAT
>CATLGL010000015.1 GCA_949935895.1 uncultured Clostridia bacterium | reverse complement strand
ATCATAAAAGGATACCAGACAGCCACTAAAATCTACACCTTAATCCCTAGGCTCACTTGTACCTAAATTAGTACAAACATTCTAGAAGTTTTCCTTGAAATATTGGCTCTATTACTAGTCTTTTTTGCAGTAATAATTTCATAGTCAGTATTTTTTTGATTACTTAGCTATTGTAATTAAAAAAACAGTTTACACTAATCCCAAACTTACCACTCAAGACAGGCTACTCTATATATTGTGTCTTGGCACTTTATATAAGTTATACTTAAAAAAACGTCCGATATAAACCTTTTTAAGCCTCCGCGACAATAGGGGAAATGCTATGTATGCCATTACATATTTCCCTATCATCTTTACTCCCTGCAAACACACAGAACTGGGCGTTACCGCGCACCAACAAGAAACTTCATCGATTTGCCCTTTAGTGGATTTTTAGCCCCACCCTCGTAATAGACAATATTACTAGAATAATGCACCATCAATTGGTATTATAGCATAAATTTTCCAGTGTTTCAAAAAGATTTGTAGCTTAATTTGAAACACTTTGAGGGGATTTTGTTTTTTTTGGTTCAAATCTTGAGTAAAAAACCTCTTTTTAAATTTTCTCTTTGTTTTTCTCTTGTTTTCTTTGTTTTTTAAAAATAGTTTAAATTAAATAATAAAAACCACTAAAATTTTTAGTGGCTTTTATTATTTAAATATCCATTTGACTACTTAAAAATCCTGCTGCTGACTGTACTACCTTTAGTTCTGTTTCTCCCATTTTAGTATTATTATCTTTGGATAATAATATAACACTTCCAATAACATCTCCTTGTGATATAATTGGATAAACTACTTGTGAATGATAAAGTTTTTCTTTATTATCATTTTTAGTGATTGGAATTGATAGTTCACTATTTTCTTTGCTTGTATATACTTCTTTGTCCTCTAATAATTGCTCTAATTCTTTACTTAAATCTTGTTCTAAAAATTCCTTTTTTGAACCACCAGAAACAGCAATTACGGTATCTTTATCTGTAATACATGCAATATGTCCTGTCGTTTTTGCTAATGTTTCTGCATAACCGAGTAGCAAATTCTGAAAGTTCACCTATTGGTGAATATTTCTTTAAGATTACTTCTCCTTCTTTATCAGTAAATATTTCTAGAGGATCTCCCTCTTTAATTCTTAATGTTTTTCTAATTTCTTTTGGAATAACAATTCTTCCTAAATCATCAATTCTTCTTACGACACCTGTTGCTTTCAAAATTTTCCCTCCTTCTATCTGTTTTAGTTTCTCTTATTATTTGTTCTGGAAAAATTTTTATACATGATTTTGACATTTTTTGAATTTTAAACTATTATGTAATGGAAGATTTCATTCCTTTTATACAACAAAAATGACCTGCTAGAGGTCATTTTTCTTTTTTATATTATTCTGCTGATTCTGAATCTTCTTCAGCATCTGGAGCATCATAAGCTTCTAATATAGCTGCTTGAATTTTCTCTCTTGTTTCAGCATTGATTGGATGAGCTATATCTTTGAAATCTCCGTTTGGAGTTTTTCTACTTGGCATAGCTATAAATAATCCATTTTGACTTTCGATAACTTTGATATCGTGTACTACGAATTCATTATCGAATGTTACAGAAGCAACAGCTTTCATTCTGTTCTCTGAATTTACTTTTCTTAAACGTACATCTGTAATTTGCATATTGCGCACCTCTTTCTCAAGTTTTATATTTGTACATAAAGTTGTACTATCTATGTACAAATATATTATTCGCCAAAAATAAGTTTTTTCCTTCTTATTTTTACAAAAAATAGAATATTTTTCGTTACTTTTTTCTTTTCTTTCTTATGATACATATTTTTAACACTTTTTATACATAATACATAAAATAATATTGAAAAAAAAACAGTTACAGTATATAATCTATCTATTGTAGATAATATACTCTTGATTCGAAAAAATAAAAGGGGCGAACGGATTTGGCAAATATTGATAATATTAAAAAATTTAAACATATACATATGCTTGGAATTGGTGGAGTTAGTATGAGTGGTATTGCTGAAATTTTAAATAGTTTTGGCTTTGTTGTAACTGGTTCTGATGCACATGATTCTGAAATTATTCATAAATTAAAAAATACAGGGATTGCTGTTACCATTGGACATGATTTTGATAATTTAAAAAAAGCAGATGTTGTTGTTTATACAGCTGCTATAAAAAAGGATGATCCAGAAATGATGGAAGCAAAAAAACAACAAATTCCTATCATTGAACGCTGTGATTTTTTAGGTGAACTTACAAAATCATTTTCAGATACCATTGGAATTTCTCGGTACTCATGGAAAAACTACAACCACCTCTATGGTTTCAGTTTGCTTTTTAAAAGCTGGTTTAGATCCTAATATTCAGGTTCGGTGGTATCTTAAAACAAATTGATGGAAATTATCGTGTTGGTAATAGTGACTATTTTATTATTGAAGCTTGTGAATATGTTGAAAGTTTTTTAAAGTTTAGACCAAAAGCAGAAATTGTTTTAAATATTGATAATGACCATTTAGATTATTTTAAAACGTTTGATAATATAAAAAATGCTTTTATTAAATACGTAAAATTACTACCTTCTGATGGTCTTTTAGTATTAAATGCAGATGACCAAAATTGTCTTGATTTAGCTCAATATGCGAGTTCTCCTTGTATTACTTATGGAATTGAAAATACTGATGCTAATTTTACTGCTAATCATATTGTTTTTGATGATAATGGTTTTGCAGGATTTGATGTGTATAAAAACAAAACTTTTTTTGAACATATACAACTAAGTGTTGCTGGTATACACAATGTATTAAATGCTTTAGCTTGTATCAGTTTATGTGATTATTACAAAATTTCAAGTATGGATATTAGAAATGCTTTAATTGAGTTTACTGGTGCACGGTAGAAGACTTGAATATAAAGGTAGTTTTAATAATATTGCTGTGTTTGATGATTATGCTCACCATCCTACAGAAATTAAAGCAACTTGCAATGCCTTACACAATAAAAAATTTCATGAAGCCTGGGTTATTTTTCAACCACATACTTATAGCCGAACTAAAAATCTATTAGATGACTTTGCTGAAGCTCTTAGTCAATTTGATCACGTAATTATTTCTGATATTTATGCAGCACGTGAAGCAAACACTTATGGCGTTTCTTCAAAAGACATTGTAGCTCGCATTAACTCTGTAAGAAGTGCAAACCATTGTGAATATATTTCAGATTTTGACAGTATTGTTTCTTATGTAAAAGAACATGCAAAGCCACATGATATTATCGTAACACTTGGTGCAGGAAACATAACCGATATTGGTCCTATGATATTAGAATAGATTATAATATAAGAGTCGATAAAAAACTCGACTCTTAATTTTTTAATTCCTATTTCGTCTGTCTTGCTTGTTTTATCATAAGGTCTGCAAATACACCATATCCAGTTTCTGGATCTCCTACTAACACATGAGTTAATGCTCCTATTACTTTATTATTTTGTATAATTGGACTTCCACTCATGCCTTGTATAATCCCTCCTGTTTTTTCTAATAATTTTTTATCGGTTATCTTAATTAACATACTTTTATTGTTTTCGTTGTTGTTTTTGTATATCTTTTGGATTTCTACTTCATATTCTTCTTTTTTTCCATCTTCTAACATACAAATAATGCTTGCTTTTCCCTGTTTTATTTCATCTCTTGATGCTACCTCTTTTGCATCATTGATATTTATATTTAAACTTGCTAAATTATCTAAGGTTCCGAATACTCCAAAATCTGTGTTCTTAGAAATTTGTCCAATAACACTACTATTTTCAATTGAACCTTGTATTTTTCCTGGATTTCCTTTTTTTCCTTTAACAATTGAAATAATTTTTGTCGTTACAAAATTTCCTTTGGCAATTTCCAATAATTTCCCTGTATCAACATCTTGAATCCCATGTCCTAATGCTGCAAACATTTTAGTAGAAGGTTCATAAAAACTAACTGTTCCTACTCCTGCTGCTGCATCTCTTACCCATAATCCTAATTTATAAGTATTATCGCTTCCTTTGGTTGGTGTTACCATCGTTTTCATACTACTTCCATCTCTTACATATTCTATTTCTACTATATTTCCTCTACTTTCATTTACTTGGTTAATTAAATCTGCTGTACATGTAATACTTTTTTCATTGATTGAAATAATACGATCTCCTTCTTTGATTCCACTATTTTCATATGGTTTATAATGTTTGTAATCTGCTCCTTCTATTTCTCCCATTCCTACTACTAAAACACCACTTGTATAAAGTTTTAAACCAACTGCATTTCCTAATGGCACTACATAAGTTCTTGGTATTACATTTACTTGAATATTCTTTAGTGGAACTGCACCAAATAAATTAAGAGTAAAATCTAAGTGTCCTATTTTATTAGTTGATTGTGACAAATCACTTGATGTTTGAATGGTTTGATAGTTATCACTATTTCTAGTTACATTAAGTCCTAGTAGTGTTTTTAATTCATAATGTTCGCCTTGAAATAAAACAATATCATTTGGAATTGCACTAATGTTGCAAACATACATTAATAATAAAATCAAAAAACTAATAATAAATATTTTTGGTAATCGTTTCATATTGACCTCACTTTTTTATATTTATTATTAGTCTTTCCAAATTTTTTATATTTAAAACATATTATCTTAATTTGTTTTTGTATATTTTAGCATTTCTGTTGCTCTGTCTAAATTATATCGTTCTTTTGCAAGTGCTTCGTAATAAGCTTGTTTTAATGTTTGTGACAAACTATTTATATTTAACTCCTCACTTAAAGAATTGACCAAGCAAGTATAACATGCATATTCTTTATGTTTGTATTCATATTTTGTAGAATCATTTGTATTTTGTATTTTTTTAAAATCAATACTTTTGTACCCAATTACACCACTACCATTCTTAACATTCTTGTCAAGTATTGGACAATTGATTCTATGGTATGTATTGCTATTATCTACAAAATAAAGTGAATTCGGATTGATATATTGTTTGTTTTGTGTACTTGTTACAATTGCATAATTATTATATAACTTTGTTCCTACTGGAGCACCCTGCATAAAACTAATTACATTAACATTTGTTAATATTTTCTCCCAATCCTCATCTGTTAATACTGGCATTCTAAAATTTGTATGAGTTCCCATACTAGGTGCATGTTCATTATATACTTTTATGGCATCATATAAATTACTTTGGATGGATAATTTCATTACTTCTCTTTTATGTTGGTTAAAGCTTGCTTCTCTTTCTTCTGGATTATTGTTAGTAGAAATTCTTAAAACTCTAGTAGTATCACTTTGAAATTCTTTAAATTTAGTTCCATCACTTTTTATTGCATTTTGGGGAATAACTGTATCTGTTAAAGATGTATTGTTTATTATCATTTTAGTAAATTCATATGCTTCTTGATAATATTTTCGCATACTTTCATTGGTATTTGTACTAATTGTAGTACCTCCGAATAGTATATCCCACTACTTTATCGTTCTCTAGTTTTACTTTTCCCTCAGTAATATCAATTAAGTATCCTGAATATGAAATATATTGACCTCCTAATTTTCCATATATTGTAATATAATTGTCAAGAGAATAATTAACAACAATATCATTTCCGCTATTTTGATATCTTGCCGTATAATGAATATATGGTTTTAAAATGTGCTCATATCCTGTTTTTTGTTCACCTACTGTTTCATAATTATATTGATGTGGAGAATAAATGTAATAGCCATCATACATAGTAAATACTAATGCTGGTATATAACTCATCATCGTAGTTATATGTGAACCTTGCATACCAAAACTACTAGCAAGAGAGGAAGAAAATGTATTAACACTAGCTTTAATATCTCTTCTTAATGAATCGGCATTTGTTGAATATTTATTATTGAGAGTATTTAATTCAAATGCAGTAACAGCATCATGTGTTGCTCGCATTAGTCTTGTATCATATTGTTGGACAAGCATTGCTGTGTCAATTTGTACTCCTATATAAGCAGATAAAATTAAAGTGATGGGTCTTACAATTATTGAAAATATCACAATCATATTTTGTAATTTCATTTTTATCACCCTCACTTTATTTCTAATTTCTTTTACTTTTAATTTAGGTCGCAATATTGCGACCTTGAAAAGATGTTATAAACAAAAAGCAATGTTATTACTCTCCACTCTTTGTTCTTTATCTCTCACTTCCATTTGTCATAACTACTCCAGAATGAGAAGCTTCTATTTTATAAGTATCATTTCCGCTAATACTATAAAAGAAGTTTTTTAACATTTGACCAATTGTTGTATTGGTATTTTTTACACTAACATTAATAAAATCTCCTTCTTTTAGTTTCATACTCTTTGTAGAACTTGAATTTATTTTATCAATAATTTGTGAAGTATATTCTGAATAATAAATATTTTCTCCAATTTTATCTGTACTTGTCAATGATGTTTTTTTACCTGGATTTTCATCTAATACTCTTACTTCTAATTCTACATCATAACTATTTCCTGTTGCTGCTAAGGTTTGTACGTAACTATCATATTTATCTTGTGTAATTCTTCCTGTTTGACGAATATCATCTACAAATTCAACGGTTGCTGTTTGCGCTGCCATTTGAGCAATATCGTCATTTCTTTCTGAAATTGTCATAAGTGGAAACACGAACATTAATATTGCTGCTAAAAAAATTGCCACAATTGTAATTAATGTATCACCCATTTTAATTCCTCCCTTTATTTCATTTCGATATTATTGCATAATATAAATAATTTCTAATTTCTTATTTCCTCGTATTGTTTCAATCGAGTCATCTCCATCGGTTAGTGTTTTCCCTGTTGTTGTCACTTCGATAAATTTTTCTTTAAACATTTTATCTTTGTACTGCAACAAATTTTTTCCATAGTATGTTATTTTATTCGCTCCATAATCTTTTACATAAGTATCATTAGGAAGCATATCCTTTTGTATCCTTTTTACGGTATCGGTATCTGGCTCTCCAATCCACGGTGCTACAACATTAACTGAGACTCTATCTTCTGTTTTGCCACGATACAATAACTCTTTAGAGTTATTAGAAATACTCGTTTTTGTTCCTATATAATACATAATATCCTTATTTGTATTTAATTCTTTATTCACAACAGACTGTACTTGTTGTAATCTATTTTCCACTTCTTGATAAGTCTCTTTTGCCTTTTCTTGATTGATTTGATTTCCACTATCTAAATTTTTTATTATTTCATTCCAATTTGCCATAAAGCCTTCTGTATAAAGGTCATAGCGTACAATTGGAACTCCAGTATTGTCAAAAATAGTAACGGCATATTGCTCTTTTGCATAACGATGAATGGTTGGTAAAATAGTTTCAAAACTAACAATCCTATCTTCTTTTTGTATACTATCTCCCTCCATGTACTCGTAAAATTCTGTTTTGTCTGTCGATACAAAAACAGCATCTGCTGCCATTCTTGCTTGTCCTACAACAGAAAAAGTAAGTGTTATGGCAATGGCAAACACTAGTAGGGCAAACCCAATTTTGATTGCGTCAGCTGCATTTTCCATAACACATTCCTCCTCCTAAGTACTAGATTTTTCAGCATTTTCAATTTTAATTTTATCAATTAAACCTGTATCACTATTGTAGTTTGCTGTTACTTTATATGTTTTTCCTGTATTTACTTTTGTTCTCATTTGAGATATTTCATTTGCTTTTGCATCTCCTTCTGCTGGTGTAATAGTACCTCCAAGGTCACTTGGTGCTTCAATTGCAACAAGTTTTCCTGATATATCTTTATTGGTTGTATTGCTTGATATAATGTTTTGAAGTAATGCTCTTACATTTGTACCTGTTACTCTTTCTCCTACATATCTTGAAAAATTTTGGTTAAACATATCTTTTTGTTGTGCACTCATGTTTAAAATTGCTTCATCAATTCCATCTTGTGCGCCATTAAACACCATCATACCTACACCAATTAGTAAAATACATATTAAAATTGCTCCTGCAATTAGTAAAGCTTTTGATGCGTTTTCCATACTTTTTTCCTCCTTTGAATTTTATTATTTTTTATATAAATTAGATTAATTTTTAATCTAAAATTTAAAAGCTTATTTATTTTTCTATTTGTTCAAATACTATTTTGGCTACTTTTTGTGTTTGTTTATGATATTCTATTTTTGTGCATTTGAACGAAACTAAATTAAAATTTTTTACAAATTGTTCTGTTCCTAATTTTTGTATTGTTTCCATTTGATATGTCTTTAATTCCTCTTCATTAAATAATTTTAGTTCTATTTTTAATGAATTCGTATGATTAGGAATAAACAATCCTTTTTCATCTTGTTGTATACTATTTTTCAAATTTTGGTTGATTGCTTTGTTAATAAGTGTTGCTACCTCTGTTCCAAAAACTGTTTTATCTTTATACTGTTCATATTGTGCATTTTCTTTGTAAATACTAGCTATATTTTGTTTGTTTTGTATAATAGAAGCACAAATAGTAATTATCATACAAACTAATATAATGCTAAACACTATCATCGTTTTCTTCACAATAAAGCTTCCTTTCTTATTATACTACCTTTTTTTCCTTTAATCAACCTAATCTAACTTTTTTAATATAATTTGACTGATTTTCCCTGTTGTTTTATCATATTGCATTCCATCTTTTGCACATTGAAAACGAATTATTTGATTATTATTGTTAGAGTCATTTGAATATTGTTTTATAAATTCATATAATAAATTATCTCCAAAATCATGTGCATTTTTATATCTTGCATCAACTTTTAGAACAGTAACTGTTATTTCTACTTGTCCTATTTGTTTATTATATTCTCTTGCCAAATTTCTAATTGTTACTACATCTTGTATGGTTAAATCATTTCTGTTTCTAAATTTCTCAAATCTTGCGTTAAATTCATTTACATTATTAGTTTCAATGTTATATTCTACTGCACTAGAAAAACCTTGAATTGCTCGAAAAGCAAAAAACATTAGGGTTAATAGGAGAACTCCTATCAAAATTTCTGCTGTTATAATTAGTGCTTTTGATGCATTCTCCACCTTGTTTCCCTCCTTTTAATAGCTAGTTATCAAGTCTTTCTATAAATTTCATATAGCTTACTCTTCCTGTTATTTTGTGATACTGTATTTCCACACAATCAAAAATTCTTCTTTTAAAATCACTAAATCCTTCTTTGTCCTGTTTTAGTTCACTTATTTGATTTTGATTATAACTTATTCCTACTTTAAATGTACCTATACTCTCATTGTTTCCGAGTATTATTGCTTTTTTTATAAGTTACTGCTTCCTTCATTTCAAATTCAGCTATTATTGTATAATTATCTTCATATTCATATTTTTTGTTATTATCTAATACCTTATTTAAAATTGATACAACATCAGTTCCTCTTAGCAATTTTCGATTGTACGATTCAAATTGTTGGTTAAAAGCAGTTAATTGTTCTGTCTTTTCTGTTTGTTGCTGTTCTTCAAAATATCCATTCATACTACCAAAACTATATACTAATAATCCAATTAGTAATACAGCAATCAAGATTCCTCCTGCTATTAGTAGTGCTTTTGCTGCATTTTCCATAATACCCCCTCCTTATTATATTGTAGTAGACATTACTTTAAATGCAGAGGTCATACTTAACATACCAATTACAACTAATGGAATAATTAAATATCCTACAAATAAGCATACCATTGGTGCAAATCCAATTACTTTTCCAATCATTCCTTTTTTTGATATTAGTCTTTCATTTGATTCTTTACGTTTTTCTTGGTAATATGCTCTTTCTGTATCTAGCTCATCAAAAGCATCCTTAATTGGTATCTTTTCTACTGCTGCTTGTAAGCTTTCAATAATACGGATAAATTGTGTATATGATACATCATTTTTTAATTCCTCTAGTGCTTCCCATGCACCAGCTTCATAATTGTTCACACACTTAGTAATTGGTTCTTTAAAGATGTTTGCATATCTCTCAAGCCATTCTAATATAATTTCAACATTTACTCTTTCAATTTTCATTAACATTAGTATGATGGTTTGGAATTGCATTACTTCATCTTCCATATCCAATTGTCTCATTTTTATTTGGAACATTAAAATCCATATTGGTGCCATATATCCTACAAAACTAAATACTAATGAAAATAACATTTCAAACCATTTAAAATATTCACTATTAACTACTTGCAATTTTGTATAAATTGCTTCTGCATCTGTTTCAATTTCATCATCTGTTGCCTTTTCATAATAAGAAGAATATCTCATTGCATGCTCTATTTCTTGTTTTGTTGTATCTGTTTTTCCTTTAAATCGATTTAAAAAGTAATTGTGCTTTTGTGTTGTTTGCATTGCTTTTTTTTCATCTGATGGTGATATTTGCCCCAAAATATTATAATCTGTTGATGGTTGTTCATATATATAATGAATTGATATTTTATGGATTTGGTAAAACATAAAAATTGATACTATACAAATGGTTATCGCAAGTACAATTCGGTTTACATATAACCATTCAATTTTTGTTTTTGATGCTGCATCTTTTAATAGTCTTGTTATTTTTCTATGGTCTTTGGTGCCTTGTTTTGGCATTACTAAATCGACTAATTTTTTAAATAATCTATTTTTATATAGTTTTGCTTGCCATGGATTTTCTGTATTTTTCATATTGGCATTTGTAGAAGAATTATCTTTTACTTTTCGAATTAATAGATAACATATAAATGTTAAGATTAAAATTAGAGTTTGTACAATTAGTCCACCTTTTCCATCATAGAATTGACTGGTAAAACTAAATTGAGATACCGCCCAATTCTTTACTGGTTCAATAAATAAGATTGGTATTGCTGCAATAACAGATAAACTTTGGAATACATAGTCTAATTTATCTCTTTTTAATATTTCAATTTGCATTTCTTGTGTAATATTGTTTAAATTTTTTAAATATAGAGATGCCCCATTTTGGTCTTTTCTATCACCAAATTCTCTTGTTAAATATGATATTCCTGCAAATTCTTTTAAATAGCTGTTTGGTGCAATATCATAGTATTTTTCTAACTCTGCTTCTGGGTCATCTGAAATCAATACTTCATATATTTTTTCTGCTTGACGAGAAATTTCTAACTCATCATCTTGTGATACTTGGTAAATGGCTTCTTCAACCATGTTACATTCATGGTAAGCATGTCTAATTTCTGAAAAGAAATCAATCTGTTGTTTTAATAATTTATTATCCATCTTATCAACCATACCATCAATAATTGTTTCTATCATAAAGATTTCAAAAATAAGTAAAATTGACATTAGTAACATATTTTGTTTGGTAAAAGCAATAATTAGTATGGTTAATGGAATAATAATTAGTAGTGCATTGGTTAAAACTTTGGCACTTTGACGTCTTGTTAAATATTCATCTTCTATATTAATAATTTCTAATCTTCTTCTTAGTTTTACTAAGTATCGTTTAATACCAGGAATTTTAATATAAATCATATACAATTTTTGATAAATAACATCTGCTGAAAAACTTTTTGTTTCAACTCCTGCTTTTAATGCCATTGCTTGCCTTATGTCTGAATGATTCATTTTTTGCATCATAATTATATAAGCAACAATAACAATTAAAAATAGTCCTGCTACTCCAAATAGTCCATAGATTAGTAATTCATTTGACATTTTAACTTTTGCACCTCCTTATCTTCATTTTCTTTTGTTTTATTTTTTGCTTCTTTTTGTAGATGTTTTCATAGTTCCCCAATTTTCTTCTACGAATTTATCGAAAGCTTCCATATCTGTTTCATCCATGTTTGCTCTCATTTCTTTTATGTTTTGGTCTGAAATTTTATTTGTTAAAACATATTCTCCATCAATATATTCCATAATATTGACATAGTTATATAATTGTCTATCTGTTACTTTTGTAAAATAATGTGTTGCATTGTCTAAAAATTTGTCAATTTTTCCTTCTAATGTTTTTTCTTTTTTATGGTCAAATGTATATTCATTTTTATCTTCTAATGGAATACATTCTGTTACTCTTTCAATATATCTTCTTCCTCTAAAGTCTTTTACTAAGTGAATATCAAAGTTTAATACTTGAATAACTTGTTCTTCTGCTGTTCTTTCATCATTAAATACTCCTGTTCTTAACATAGAGTTTCTTAATGCTGTTACTAAATTTGGAAATGTTTTTGCGTGGTGAGTAAATAAAGTAAATTTTGATGCAACTTGAGCTGCTTGAATCATCCAAGATGCTACAGGGTCTGTTGCAACCTCTCCAATAATATTAACAGAACCGTCAGTTTTCTTTTGAACATCTAGTCCTTCTTGTCCAGAAATAGTTTCTGTTTCTCTAAATGTTAGAATGTTTCTTGTTGGGTAAATTTTTCTTAAGTGTAACTCAAATGCAGTTTCTTGAACCCTAATATTCATCGTTTCATAAATATTTTCAATCATACCCATTAACATGGTAGTTTTACCACAACCTTGCTCTCCTGTTAGTGATAAAATTCTTGCCCCTTTTACTAAAAATTTTAGTAAATCAATGGCTTTTTCTTTTCCTGGGAATACAATTAGTTGTTCTAGTGTTGCACGTTTTACGTCAAATTTTCTTACAAAAAAGGCCCATGTTTCTGAAAAAGATGGTCGTACAACAACAACACGTGAACCGTCCTTCATTTCGTTGATTTTATAACCATTTGTATCAGATAATTGTCCTGGATTATTATATTTATAAATATTTTGACATACTCTTTTTAATTCACTTTCTGTTCCAAAAGAAAGAAAGGCTAAACGAATTGATTTACCTTGGAAGAAAATCCAAATACTATCACAAGCACGTGGTACTTTATTTTCTAATACTTGGTCTAAGTAGTCCCCATCGGTTTGTGCAACTTGTGATAAAAAGGATTCTGGAAGTCCAGATACTCCTCCGTGATACACCATCAATATTCATATCTCTTACTTCGTCAATACTACTATATCCTTTATAATGTTGGTAAATTCTTTGTACAACAACATTTAATTTATCTGCAAAAGATAATACCATTTGTTCTTTTTCAAAAATGTCACTTATTTCTTCTCCTGTAATCACATAACATGGTTTTGTTTCTCCTGATATGTATTTTAATACTGCTAAATTATATTTTTTAATAATTTGTGTTAATGCTTCATAAGCAAATTCTTTTTTATACATATAAATTAAGATATCAAACTTATCCTGGTCAGTTAGTAAAGATGGTATATCAAAAGGAATTGCTTTTGATATGTTGGTTTCATCTACATTATATTCTTTTAATAATAAGTCATAAATAAGTTCTTTTACGTATTTTTTATCATTTACATCACCATAGGTACATCCTTTTAATGCTTTTTTTAGTTCATATTTTTTCTTTTTTCTTCTTTTTAATTCTTCTTCTGAAAGACCTATATCATATAAATTTATCTTAGTAATTTCATCAAGTCTTTTTTTCACAAACTCTGTCATTTTTTCTAAGGTATATGTCTTATCATCTACTTCTACTTCATGTTCTACTTTTTGTTCTTTCTTTTTTGCAATTGAACGCATTAAAAACATTCCTGCTCCTAATAGTACTATTACAATTAAGATAAAATTGATTAGCATAAAGGTCCTCCTCCTTGTATTATTACATTCTCATTTGTAATTCTTGTAATTTATAAACAATCTTTTCTACCGCTTGTTTTACTTCTTTTACAAAATTTGCATTTCGGTCGGTTTCATCAACTTTTCGAATTTTAAGGAATAAATCTGCTACATCCTCCTCACTTGCTGCTTCAAAATATAACGTATTATAAGGAATTACAGAAATGTCTTTTTTTATTCCTAAATATCTTGATATATTTTTAACACTATATTTCGAAAAATGGTCAAATCTTCCTATATTTAAAATAATATTGTTTTTACTTAATAATTCTTCTGAATTTTTTAATTCATTAAAATCATTAATCATGTCAATTTTTTGTTCTACATTGACAACAATAACATCTGACATTTTTAGTATTTCTCTTACTATATCATCTTCTAAACCACTATTTAAATCAACAAATACCATGTCGTAAAATTTATTTGCATTTTGAATAATATCTTTATATCTATTTTTTATTTTAAGATATTCTTCTTCGTTTGGCCTATCTTTTTCTGCTTTATAACCATACAAAATTTCTAATCGATTTTTGTAAATCACTCGACTATAATT
Source organism: uncultured Clostridia bacterium (assembly GCA_949935895.1). GTDB lineage: Bacteria > Bacillota > Clostridia > TANB77 > CAG-508 > RGIG8482. Next base: position 3,526 of record CATLGL010000015.1, on the reverse strand, counting down.
TTGAATTGTTTCTGGGGTCATTCTACTACTATTAGCCATTTTAGCTAATCCTTCAATTCCTGTATCTACTGAAGTTGTTGGATTTTGTATTAGTTTTTTTAGTAACTTTCTATTTTTTTCAGTTCCTCCAAAACATAATTCTAAGGTATTGTCATCGTATTTTGTAGATATAATTAGCATTTTGTAGTTATGCTCTATTGCCATGCTTGTTGCTACTGCTGCAAGCGACATGGTTTGTCCTGTTTGCTTTTTTGAATTACTCCAATACGTTATGACTGCCATTTTTTACACTTCCTTTTCTAATATCTTAAATGCTTTTTTTACCTCTGCTTCCTTATTGTCTCCTAAAATATCTACTGCAATATAATATAGGCTTTCTCTATAAAGGTTACTTAATCTTCTAATTCCAATTTTAGCAACCCTCTGGTTTTCTACAATAATGCTTTGGTCTCCATTATCAAATGGAATATATACTCTATAATTTTCATTCCAAATTGCTTTTGTTCCTAAAGAAATATAATTTAAATAGTCGTCCTCTTCTTTTAAAATATCTTTTGAATATAAAATTTTTGTTAATTTTACTGGTTCTTTAAATTCATTGATTATTTCAAGTCCTTTTTTCAAAGAATACAAATCAAATGAAGTAACAAAGTAATTTCTCTTACTATTTTTTAAATGAAATTCTTCAAAATTTTGATTACTATCCACATCTATTAGGCAAAAATCATATTCAAATTCTTTTTCTTGTGGAATTCCTAAAAATTTCTTTATTTCTTCAAAGCTACTAAATCCAACAGAAATATCTATTTTTTCAAATTCTGTTACATAAGATTTAGTAGGGTTTATTACTGGTACAATATACTTTGCTTTTTGAATGCTAGTATTATCAATTACAAGAACTTTTTTTCCAACTGTTGTAAGTACCTTCGCTACATATAGAATTAAATCTATTTTATCATAACATCCTATAAACCCTATTGTTTCCATGTTTTCCTCCTATTTTGTAATAAGTCCTTCTTATATTGCTCCATTAAGCGAATCCATATATTCTTTTCTTGCTTCTTTTGATTTTGTTATTTCTTGCTCTAAATTGCTTTCTAAGTTTGATTGTGCTTCTTCTCCTACTGCATTTAATTGTTGATTAATATCTTGCTCTCTTCTTGTCATTAGACCTGCATATCTTGAAGCTAAGGCTTGTCTTGCTTCTTGTACAATATTTGGATCTGAATTCATTAAATTAATAACTGCAGAACTTGGTACATATGTTGGTGTTGCATCTACTTGGTTACCTGGTTCTACATATGTTGTTGCATACAATTTTGAGCCTGGTGCTTTATAAGCCTCTACAATTGCATTTGTCATTACTAATGTTTCTTGTTCATACATATCAATCCAAATTGTATCTTCTGAAATGTTTTTAATGCGTTTTTTAGATGCTACAATGTAATCTTGACCATTCGGATAAGTAATACGAATGTCAATATAATCATCTATGTCCAAGTATTGTGGTAATACAATCATATTGTATTGTTGTTCTCTTAAATCTGATGTAATTTTTGCATCTGTTTCTTGAATCATTGATTTTGATAGAACAAGTCCTTGGGTTAAGTCTAGTTTTGCAATGGTTTTATCTGTAATATCAGCTAATGTAACATAGTCAGTTGGTATTACATCTTTTAATGCACTTACCTCTACAAGATCATCTATTGTGATGTTAGAGCCTGATTTAATATTACTTTTTAGTGCATATGCCTTTCTTGTATTGGCTGCTGCCTCCTCTATTTGTTTTTTATAGTTTGTTGCTTGCATAAAGAAAAATGCGATTCCTATACAACCTATTATCAATCCTATAATAATTCCTATTAACATTGAATTTCTTGCTTTTTTTTGCATTGGGTTTGTTGCCATTTTCCTTCCTCCTTACTTAATATGACAAAATTTCACTTTTATTTTATTGTACAACAAAATGCGAGTAAATACAATCATTTTGTATAGTTGTCATGTAAAAAACATCCTGTTGTAATCTAGCTGTAATATTTACTTTATCATATTCACATATTGGTTAATCGCTTGGGCAACTCCGTTTTGGTTATTATCTTGTACTACAATGTCTCCAATCCCATTTGCTGAAAGCATCGAGTTTCCCATTGCTACTCCTAAGCCTGCTCTTTTTACCATTTCTTTATCATTGGCGTTATCTCCAATTGCCATTACTTCACTTTCTTGTATTCCTAGTTTTCCGTAACAAATATTGAATGGCTGTCCATTTATTCGTATTCTTTTTTGAAATTTCCGTATAATAATATTGAATTGGTATTTCTTGACTACCATCTTTAATTAATTTTTTTGACATATGTTCAATTTCTAATATATCAATTTTAGATATCCTTTTTAATTTTTGAATGATACGTTCAAAAATAGCTTTGTTGCTATCACAAATAGTCATTTTTAGGATAGATATATTTTCTTTTTGTTCTATATAATGATAAATATCTTGGACAATATTGATATTCGTTCTTTTTTCAATTGGTTTTTTACTATTTTCTTTATCATAAAAAAGTGTGTTATAACTTAGAGCCTTTGTTAAAACCTCTTCTTCTGTATATATGTTATAATAAATACTATTTTCTTCACAGATTTTAATAATGTTTAATACTTTATCCTTCTCCATAAAAGCATCGTATATGATTTCTTCTTTTTGCAAATCATATATTAAAGTACCATTTCCGCAAATTGTATATTCGTTTGCTCCAATTTCTTTTGCAATTGTTTTTACAGCCTGTGGCATTCTTCCGAGAAGCAAGAACTACCTTTGTACCTTTTTTAATAGCCTTTTGAATTGCTTCTTTATTTTCGTTACTAATTTCACCATATGAGTTTAACAATGTTCCATCTAAATCAATCGCGATTAACTTATACATTTTGTTCTCCTTTTCTTATGTTTTTCGTTTTTATTATACAAATAAAAAATTTTTTTTACAACTAAAATCACAAGATTTTCACATATTTAACAAATGAAAAAATTACCAGTTTATTTTAAATTTTATTGCACATTCTATATAACGAAGAAGCAAGAATGTTTTTTCAAAAATGTAATAAAATATTTTTTTGCAGGAGGTGAAACAACGATGGCATCAAACAATAGTAATATAAAAGCTGTTCCAGAAGCTATGGACGCTTTAGAAAAATTCAAATATGAAGTAGCTAGTGAAGTAGGTGTTACTTTAAAAGATGGTTACAATGGAAACATTTCAGCTAAAGACGCTGGAAAAATCGGTGGTAACATGGTAAGAAAAATGATTCAACAAGCTGAAAACAACATGATTGGTAGATAGTTTTTTACTAAACTAGATTATCATAAATGAAGGTAGGAATGTATTTTTTGTTTTTTTACGTAGTAATACATAAAAAGGCAGGAAATGTATTCCTGCCTTTTTATGTATTCTTATTCTGGTTCTACAATACCATAATTTTTTGAATTTTTTAATTTAAATACTACATTTACTTTGTTTGTATCGATATTGAT